>DATFML010000390.1:0-7743 GCA_035266965.1 Gammaproteobacteria bacterium | reverse complement strand
CGATATCTGGCCAATCTGCTCACCGCCGGCGACCCACAGCCGGTGCTCAGCGCACTCAACCGCTTGATCGCAATGCGCAGCTACCAACGCTCCTTGCGGGTTTCAGGAGAAGGCGATCTCGCCGTGCTGGAGCGTGTCGGTCTTACCGAGGAGCAGGTAACGACCATGTATCGTTACCTGGCTATCGCCAATTACGAGGACCGCTTCGTGATTCCCACCGCACAGGATGAACTGCGCCAGGACGATGCCTACGCATTTCAGGGTGCCAACGGCTTCAGCGCCGGTAACTGCAGTGTCGGGGGAGGCTCGGCGTTCTCCGTGTTTTCCGAGACCCGCGGTGAGACCGAGCACACTATGGTGTTTGTCCCGCCACCGGGACCAGGAAAGCCGTAAACCGGTGACAGGGGACCAAACCGCCATCGGAAACACAGTTAGGCATCGGGAGACAGGTGATGCAAATCTACAAAGCGCTATCGCGGCTTCTGGATTACCCGGACGCTGCTTTGCTCGATCACGCAGAAGAGTTGCGGCCCCTGATCCGCAACGAGGATGGGTTCCGGGACGACGAACAGCCCGGACTGGAACATCTGCTCGACTGGATGACCAGCCATTCGCTGCTCGAGATACAGATGCTCTATGTGCAGACCTTCGATTTGACACCCGAACACAGTCTGCACATGACCCATCACGTGTATGGAGAGAGCCGGGACCGGGGACCCGCACTGGTAGACCTGTCCGAGCATTACAAAGCCAGCGGGCTGGCTGCCGACACCGGTGAATTGCCGGACTATCTGCCCCTGCTGCTGGAGTACGCGTCGACGCTGGACAGGTTGCAGTCGCGGTTGTTTCTCCATGGGATGGTGCAGGTATTGGAGAATATGGCGGCACGTCTTGAGAGTCTGCGCAACCCCTATGCGCCCCTATTGCGCACGTTGGAACGGCGTGCCCGACTGGGGCAAGGTGTGGACAAGGGCGAACGCGGTGCCCCGGTCCAAGGGCCGTCAGGTGACAGCACAAGACCTCTGGGAGGACAGCGGCCATGAATCTGCAAGACTTTCTTTACGGGGTGTATCCCTACGTGGCCGGGACCGTGTTCCTGATAGGGAGCCTGTTGCGCTTCGACCGCGACCCGTATACGTGGAAGAGCGATTCAAGCCAGCTTCTGTCCAGCAAGCATCTTCGTCTGGGTAGCAATCTGTTTCACGCCGGCATTCTGGTAGTCTTTATCGGACACTTTGTGGGCCTGCTGATGCCCCACGCGTTGTTTCACGCGGTTGGCATCTCGGACATGGCCCACCAGTACCTGGCCATCGTGGTGGGGGCGATCTTCGGTGCGGCGGCCCTGGCCGGCGGTATACTACTGTGGTGGCGGCGCACCGGGAATTCGCGCGTGCGGGCAGCCGGTAAGCCGTCGGATCTGTTCATTCTCAGCTGGTTGCTGGTGACCCTGTCGCTGGGACTGTCCACCATCCCCTTCTCTCTGGCACATGCCGTGCACGGAGATCCAAAGGTGATGCTCGCACTGGCCGTCTGGGCCAAGAGTATTGTGACGTTCCAGCCGAACCCTGCGGCGCTGGCGACGGTGAATACGGTATTCAAGGTGCACATATTCTTCGGAATGACCGTGTTTCTCCTGTTCCCCTTCACCCGCCTCGTACACATCTGGAGTGCACCCTTCGGCTACCTTGTGCGCGCCTATCAGATCGTACGGGTAAAGCGGGCCGTGCCGCACTGAACATTGGGTGAGGAAGCCCGGGTCCGGCGGTACCGGATACCCGAACACGTTCTTACCGAGCCACTCAGGAAGAGAGCGCTGATGCTCCGGTCGCGTTGATCCAAGTCAAGGCGATGGACTTTCGGCGGGGGCTACGGTGGCCTGTGTCTAACGCTATCCACGCCACAACGACGACCTGAATACCGAACGCGACGACAGGAACGAGGAGTTCACGGTCTACGTGTGGAACCCATGATTGAGAGGCCCACGCCCATGCATTTGACTCAAAATGACTATGGACGGACACAGACAGCGACTCGACACGCATCGTGGAACACCTTCACAGCGGCCCCCCATCGGGTGATGATGTTTGCCGGCGTGCTGCAGTTGGTGCTCACTCTGGTATTCTGGGGTACGGAATTGGTGGGCCGCTACTCCCCTCTCCGGACGCCCCTGCCCACCACGGAACCGGCAGTGTGGGTCCACGCCTTTCTGATGCTGTACGGCCTGTTTCCGTTCTTTATTCTCGGCTTCCTGATGACCACCTACCCGCGGTGGATGAACGGCCGGGACATCTCCCGGACAGACTACATGGTCCCCTTCCTCGCCATGGTCACCGGTGTAGGTATCTTCTACGCAGGCGTTTTTCTCGGACGACAGTGGATGGCCCTCGGCGTCATCGTGCTTCTCTCGGGCTGGCTGTCCGCCCTCAGCGCCCTGTATCGCGTATACCGCACCGCGCCATCCCGGGACAAATCGACCGAACGCTTGTTGAACCTGGCCCTCGGCATGGGTGGATTGGGCATGTTCCTGTACCTGCTGTGGTTGTTGACAGGCGATTCAATCCTGATGCGCGGCGCGATCGAAGTGGGCTTGTGGTGGTTCCTGGTGCCGGTGCTGGTTGCGGTCGGTCATCGTATGATTCCGTTCTTCAGCACCCACGTGATTCCCGGGTACCGGGTCGTCCAACCGCGCTGGACGATCCCCTCGGTGCTGGTTTGCACGACCGGCCACCTGCTATTGGAAATGACGGGGCACTATCGGTGGCTGTTCCTGGTCGACCTGCCGCTCGCTGGTATCGGAGTTTACCATTCACTCCGCTGGCAGTGGCGGCGGAGTTTTCAGGTACGGCTGCTCGCTATGCTGCATGTGGCCTTCTCCTGGCTGAGCGCGGCTATGCTCCTATACACAATACAGAGCCTGGTGCTGCTGGTGACGGGTGAGCCTTTCGTACTTGGGCTGGCGCCCCTGCATGCGTTGGGCATCGGATTCATCGCTGGCATGTCAGTGGCGATGGTGTCTCGGGTGACGCTCGGGCATTCCGGCCGCCCCCTGGCGGCGGGAACTTTCACCTGGGTATGCTTCTGGGGCGTCAACCTCGCGGCGGCTCTACGGGTGGCGGGCGACATGCCGGACCTCCATGCCCCCTTTGGCGTACCGCTCAACCTGGTTGCCGCCGCTGTATGGCTGGTGTTCCTTATTCCCTGGGCCGTCCACTACGGGCGTATGCTGGTGGCTCCCCGCGTGGACGGACGCCCGGGCTGAGGCGCCGCGCTTCGCAATACTATACGTCGCCGGAATCTTACCGGGGCAGCTGCGCCCGGCGGACCGCAACCAAGCGCATTGGGCCCGTCTCCATTGGCCCCGTGCGGAGCCGGCCGATTGCATTACTAGAGGAACGTCCAGTGGATACATCAGCCGCGACGCGACCACAGTCAGCCCGTGCGCCTGCGACGGAACGAGCCTCTGCATCGAGCGTGTTGATAGACAGCTTCGACCGGCGGATCACGTACCTGCGTGTCTCGGTCACCGACCGGTGCGATTTCCGCTGTGTGTACTGCATGAGCGAGGATATGACCTTCGTGCCGCGCAGCCAGGTGCTGACCCTGGAGGAAATCGCGGCCGTCGCCCGTGCCGCCACCGAGCTGGGGGTCACCAAGCTGCGCATCACCGGCGGCGAACCCCTGGTACGTCCAAATGTCATCTGGCTGTTCCGCACCCTGGGCGCCCTGCCCGGGCTCAAGGAGCTCACCCTGACCACCAACGGCTCCCAGCTGGCCCGCTGGGCGGCACCGCTGCAGGCCGCCGGCGTGGCCCGCATCAACATCAGCCTGGACAGCCTGCGCCCGGACCGCTTCCGTGCCATCACCCGGGTGGGCGACCTGAACCGGGTGCTGGAAGGCATCGAGGCGGCGCGCCGCGCCGGCTTCGCGCGCATGAAGATCAATTCGGTGATCCTCAAGCACCGCAACCACGATGAAGTCCTGGACCTGGTGAGGTTCGCGGTGGATCGGGGCATGGACATCAGCTTCATCGAAGAGATGCCCCTGGGCCTGATCGGCGACCACGACCGGGCCGAAGCCTACTACTCCAGCGACCAGGTGCTGGAGGACGTGGCGGAACGGTTCGAGCTGATGCCCACCACCGAAACCACCGGCGGACCGTCCCGCTATTACCGGATCGTGGGCACCGACAGCCGGCTGGGGTTGATCTCGCCCCACTCCCACAACTTCTGCGATACCTGCAACCGGGTGCGGCTGACCACCGAGGGACGCCTGCTGCTGTGCCTGGGCCAGGAGCATTCCGTGGATCTTCGGGAAGTGGTGCGCAGCCGGCCGGGCGATGACCAGGCCCTGCGCGCCGCCCTGGTGGACGCCATGGCTATCAAGCCCAAGGGCCACGAGTTCCAGCTCGGCCCCCAGCCGGTGATTCTCCGTCACATGAACGCCACCGGAGGTTGAACCATGTCCGCGCCGGCCGCCCGCATTCGCCACCGCCCCGACATGACCGACGCCGGGCTGGCGCCCTGTCATCCGGTCACGGTGATGGACGAGTTCGGTGCCCCCCAGGACACCCACATCGCCGGCGAGCGGCCGCTGACTCTGTACCTGGACAAACGCGAGGTGGTCACCCTGATGACCCTGGGCGGCCACCCGGAGCTGCTGACCATCGGTTATCTGCGCAACCAGGGACTGGTGGAACGCCTGGAAGACATCCTGGCGGTGCAGGTGGACTGGGACAGCGAATCGGTGGCGGTGGTCACCCGCGGCACGATCGACGATCTGGACCGCAGGCTGGGCACCCGTACCGTCACCACCGGCTGCGGCCAGGGCACGGTGTTCGGCCATATCATGGACCAGCTGGATGCCATCGACCTGCCGGCCGTCCAACTCCGCCAGTCGGTGATCTACGACCTGCTGCGCACCCTTGCCCAGCACAATGAAGTGTATCGCCAGGCGGGCGCCGTCCACGGTTGCGCCCTGTGCGACCGCAAGAACATTCTGGCGTTCGTCGAGGACGTGGGCCGCCACAACGCGGTGGACGCCATCGCCGGGCGGATGTGGCTGGAGGACATCGACGGGCACGACAAGGTGTTCTACACCACCGGCCGGCTCACGTCCGAAATGGTGATCAAGGTCGCCCAGATGGGCATCCCGGTGCTGCTGTCGCGCTCCGGCGTCACCCAGATGGGGCTGGAACTGGCCCGCAAGGTGGGCGTCACCATGATCGCCCGGGCCAAGGGCAACCATTTCCTGGTGTTCAACGGCCAACAGAACGTCATTCTCGATGCTCCGCCCCGGCGGGCCGCCGCACACGACGCCCCCAGGCAATCATGAGTGCCCCGCCCGGCGACGACGATACCGGCTCGAAGTCGGAATCGGCCAGCCAGCCGGCCCGGTTCATGAGTGTCAGGCAGGTCGCCGAATACCTGCATCTGAACGAAAAGAAGGTCTACAGCCTGGTCCGGGAAGGCAAGATCCCGGCCACCAAGATCACCGGCAAATGGATCTTCCCCCGGGAACTGGTGGATCACTGGCTGCTGCAGTCCAGCCACGGCGGCCTGCTCACCGACCGCCTGGTGGTGGCCGGCAGCGACGACCCCTTGCTGTATCACCTGGTCATGGAACTGGCCGGCGACGTGCAGGCCCAGGCCCTGGTGAGCTATTCGCCCACCGGCACCCGCCTGGGACTGGCATTGCTGGCCGGTCTGCGGGCCGACGTGGGCTGCGTGCACTGGGGGCCGGATGCGGAGAGCACCATCCGTCACCCCGCCCTGCTCCAGAAGTATCCCCAGCACCGGGACTGGGTCCTGGTACGCGCCTTCCGGCGCGAGCAGGGGCTGATCGTCGCCCCGCGCGTCCTGGAGCAGCATGGCAGCGAGCTCACCGACCTGCTGCGCGCGCCGCTGGCCTGGGCCATGCGCCAGGAAGGAGCCGGCACCCGCCGCTTCCTGCAGGAAGCGCTCAGCGCCCACGACATCGACGCGAACCGTCTGCAGGCCACCGCCCAGGCCCTCTCGGAACGGGAGGCGGCCGCCCTGGTCGCCACCGGCGATGCCGACATCGCACCGGGCGTGCGTGCCAGCGCCAGCGAGTTCGGCCAGCGTTTCGTGCCCATCGGCTGGGAGGCGTTCGATTTCGCCCTCGGCCGACGCATCTACTTCCGGGCGTTGTTCCAGCGCCTGCTGGACGCCCTGCGCTCTCCCGCCGCCAGAAAATACGCCGACCGCCTGGGCGGCTACGATCTGAGCTGCGTGGGCAATCTGATCTGGGGCATGGAATAACCAAGAAAGCAATAAAAAGGGGACAGATTTATTTTCTGTAAAAAGGGGACAGATTTATTTTCCCAAACCCTTTTTACGCCCCTGTGGTGGGAAAATAAATCTGTCCCCTTTTTACGTTTGTCCCCTTTTTACGTTCTTTTTACGCGTATGTCCCCTTTTTACGGTCGCAGCGCCAGCGCAGGCTGACTGCGGTGAAGGAACCATCGGTCCAGCACCACGTGGCGGGTGAACCAGCGGTTGGTCAGCAGGCGTCCGGCCAGGAACGTCCGCAAGCCGACGGGCAGCCTGTCGGCTGCGCCTGCTCCGCCTGCGCCGAAGCGGCGCACCAGTTCTTCGCGGTACGATGCCAGCCGTTCGCGACGGAAATCCCCGGCCGCCGCGACAATGGTGTCGGCGGCCAGCAGGCCGGACTCCACCGCCGGCCGTATGCCTTCGCCGCTCTGGGGATAGGCCAACCCGGCGGCATCCCCCACCAACAGGACAGCGTCCCCGACCACCTCACGGGGCGCATGGCCGTACAGCAGGTAGGCATGACCATGAAAGCGGGCGGGTATGTCCGCCGGGATGCGGCCCCGCCCGGCCAGGTACGCGCAGAAGGCCTGCAGGCGTTCGCTCAGCTTGTGGTTGTCCTCGCGACCCAGGCCGATATTCAGATAATCGCCCTTGCGGAAGCACCACCCGTAACCCATCAGGTCCTTGCAGAAATACAGCTCGGGGACCTGCGGTTCCACCCGGCAGCTGCGGCGCTGGGCCGCGTCCATGGGGAACTCGATTTCCTTGGCGGCCACCACCGACTCGCTGCTGCCCAGCCTGGCCCCCAGCTCCCTGGCCACCGGACAGAAATGGCCGCCGGCACCCACCACCAGGGATGCGGCAGTGCGTCCATTGACGATCCAGGCGCCGTCACCGCGCTCCATGGACTCGAACCGTTCGCCGAGGCGCAGCTCCGCACCCGCACGTTGCAGCAGGTACTGGTCGAATTCGCAGCGCCGAATGCCGTAGCTGACCGTGCGCCCGTAGTCGGTACGCACCGGTACGCCACCGATGGCACCGCTGAGAAAGCCGGTGATCGGTTGCAGGGTACGGGTACGGCCGTAGTCGGCCAGATCCACCTCCAGGGTCTCCATCACCGCAGGGGTCACCCAGCCGGCGCAGACCTTGTCGCGGGGGAAGCGCGCCTTGTCCAGCACCGCCACGCTCAGACCCTGCTGCACGAGACGGCGGGCGCAGGACGAACCCGCAGGCCCCCCTCCGACGATCAACACATCGTAACGGTCCATGGGCTCACTGTTCCCTGTACAGATAGTCCCGGGTCCAGGGTACTCGGGCACTGCCCGAGCGGTTGAAAACCACTTGGAACAGCTGCAGATCACCGTTGACGAACGCAGCGATGGAACCGGCCAGATACAAGCGCCAGGTGCGCACGAAGGTCTCGTCGAACATCCCGGCCACCTGCTCCTCCGCC
>DATFML010000389.1:0-13027 GCA_035266965.1 Gammaproteobacteria bacterium | reverse complement strand
CCCAGCTGGGTGCACGTATCCGCCGTATTCCGTCATGATGACCCGCCGGCGTCGGCCGCGCCGATGGACCGTCGGCTGTGGCACAATGGGCGCCTGCCACGCCGGCAGCGGCGACCCCTATCGTTTTAACAGGCCCTAGGACCCCGTTCCGATGTCAGAGCCGTTGACCATTGCCCTTTCCAAAGGCCGCATCTTCAAGGAGACGCTGCCGCTGCTGGCCCATGCCGGGATCGAGCCGGTGGACGATCCGGAGCGCAGCCGCAAGCTCATCCTGGATACCAATCGCCCTGACGTGAAGCTGGTGATCATCCGCGCGGCCGATGTTCCCACCTACGTTGAATACGGGGCTGCGGACCTGGGGGTGGCCGGCAAGGACGTGCTCATGGAGCACGAGGGCGACGGACTGTACGAGCCCCTGGACCTGCGCATTGCCCGTTGCCGCATGATGGTCGCCGGGCCGCAGCAGGCCGCAGCTGTCGGGAGCCGTCTGCGGGTGGCTACCAAGTACGTGCAGACCACACGACGTTATTTCGCCGCCCAGGGCAAGCAGGTGGAAATCATCAAGCTGTACGGCTCCATGGAGCTGGCGCCGCTGGTGGGGCTGGCCCATCGCATCGTGGATCTGGTGGATACCGGCAATACGCTGAAGGCCAACGGACTGGCACCTCTGGAGCATATCGCGGACATCAGCTCCCGGCTGGTGGTCAACAAGGCGTCTTTGAAGATGAAGCATGCGCCGGTGACGGCATTTCTGGGGCTGATGGAGCAGGCCGTCCAGCGACAGGCCGCAGTCGGTACCTGAATCGGCATTTTTCCGCGGGCCCGCCGAGGTTCCGCCCGGTCATGGAATTCGCGCCATGGTGGATATCAAGCAACTCGACAGCTCCGATGCCGGCTTCTGGACGGCGTTGGACAAACTGTTGGCCTGGGAAGGGGTGTCCGACCGGCAGGTGACCGACACCGTGCGCGGCATTCTGGCGGACGTACGAGGCCGTGGCGATGCGGCGGTGATCGAGTACACCAACCGCTTCGACCGCATGGAGGTGGCGACCATGGCGGAGCTTGAGATAGCCCGCGACCGTCTGGAGCAGGCCGCCGCGGCTATCCCGGAGCAGCAGCGCCAGGCTCTGGAGCTGGCGGCCGAACGCCTGAAGGCCTATGCGGCTCACCAGAAGATGGAGTCCTGGTCCTACACTGAGGCCGATGGCACCGTGCTGGGCCAGCAGGTCACGCCTCTGGACCGGGTCGGACTGTATGTGCCGGGCGGCAAGGCGGCGTACCCCTCATCGGTGCTGATGAACGCCGTGCCCGCCAAAGTGGCGGGGGTCGCCGAGCTCGTCATGGTGGTACCCACGCCGGGCGGCGAGCTCAACGAGCTGGTGCTGGCCGCCGCCCATATCGCCGGGGTCGACCGGGTGTTCGCCATCGGCGGCGCCCAGGCGGTGGCGGCGCTGGCCTACGGTACCGAGACCGTGCCCGCCGTGGACAAGATCGTGGGGCCGGGCAACATCTATGTGGCCACCGCCAAGGGCATGGTGTTCGGCGCCGTCGGCATCGACATGATCGCCGGGCCCTCGGAGATCCTGGTGGTCTGCGACGGCCAGACGGATCCGGACTGGATCGCCGTGGACCTGTTTTCCCAGGCCGAGCATGATGAGGATGCCCAGGCCATTCTGGTGAGCCCGGACGCCGGGTTCCTGCAGCGGGTGAAGGCCAGTATCGACAGGCTGCTGCCCCAGATGGAGCGTTCGCAGATCATCGGGCGTTCCCTGACCGCCCGTGGTGCCCTGGTGCATGTCCGCGACCTGGATGAGGCGGCGCAAGTGGCCAACCACATCGCGCCGGAGCACCTGGAGCTGTCGGTGGCCGATCCCCAGGCGCTGGCGGCGCACATACGCCACGCCGGGGCCATTTTCATGGGACGCTACACGGCGGAGGCATTGGGGGACTACTGCGCGGGCCCCAATCACGTGCTGCCCACCTCGCGCACGGCCCGCTTTTCCTCGCCCCTGGGGGTCTACGACTTCCAGAAGCGTTCCAGTCTCATCCAATGCTCTGCCCAGGGGGCGGCGGCGCTGGGTCGCACCGCCTCTGTGCTGGCGCGGGGCGAAGGTTTGACCGCCCATGCCCGCTCGGCGGAATACCGGACCAAACGCTGAGCGACCCGTGGAGCCCCCGCCGACACTGCTCCATTCCCGGAGGCTGCGCCATGGCTCATGATGGCGTGGAGCGCTGGATCCGTCCCGAAATCCGCGCCCTGTCCGCTTACCATGTGCCGGACGCCCGTGGCTTCATCAAGCTGGACGCCATGGAGAATCCCTATCCCTGGCCTCCCGAGCTGGTGGAGCAGTGGCTCGCGGCCCTGCGATCCCTGAGCCTGAACCGCTATCCCGATCCTTCGTGCCGTTCCCTCAAGGCTCGCCTGCGTGCGGCCATGGGCGTCCCCGAGGGCATGGATCTGTTGCTGGGCAACGGCTCGGACGAGCTGATTCAGATGATCCTGATGGCGGTGGCCGGTCCCGGGCGCAGCATCGTGGCGCCGGAGCCGGCGTTTGCCATGTATCGCATCATCGCCACCCTGACGGGGCTGGACTATGTGGGCGTGCCCCTGGACGGGGAGTTCGACATCGACCTGCCGGCCATGGAGGCGGCGTTGCGGGCCCACACGCCGGCGGTGGTGTTCCTGGCCTACCCCAACAATCCCACCGGCAACCAGTTCAGCAGTGAACGCATCGAGCGCCTGATCGAGTCCGCGCCGGGGTTGGTGGTGCTGGACGAGGCCTACGCCGCGTTCGCCCGCGACAGCTTCATGGACGCACTATCGAGCTACGACAATCTGCTGGTGCTGCGCACGGTCTCCAAGATGGGCCTGGCGGGCCTGCGTCTGGGGCTGCTGGCCGGCCCGGCGTGCTGGCTGGAGGAGCTCGACAAGGTGCGCCTGCCTTACAACATCAACGTATTGACCCAGGCCAGCGCGGAATTCGCTCTGATGCACCGTGAGGTGCTGGACGCCCAGACCCGGCAGATCCGCGAGGACCGCGCTGGGCTGCTGGCGGCGCTGCGCCGGTTGCCCGGCGTCCAACCCTTTCCCAGCGACGCCAACTTCATTCTGTTCCGGGTGTCCGAAGGCCGGGGCGAGGCGGTTTTCCAGGGCCTGAAGGCCCGCGGCGTGCTCATCAAGAACCTCAGCGCCATGGGTGGACCGCTGGCCGATTGCCTGCGGGTCACCGTGGGTACCCCGGAGGAAAACCGCGCCTTCCTCGAGGCCCTGGGCGAGACGCTCTAAGCGCCCGCCGTCAGGAACCGTTGCGCACCGGCCGTTCCGTGACCTGCGCCTGCAGTCTGAAACGGGCGCCCTGGCGCACCCCCTGCAGCTCAATCCTGGTGCCCGGACGGATGCGGCTGATGCGCTGCAATGCATTGCGGGCATTGTCCACGGGCTTGCCATCGACGGCGGTGATCACGTCACCGGGCCGCAAACCGGCATTGTCCGCAGGCCCGTTGCGCAGCACACCCGCGATAAGCACGCCTTCGGTACTGTCCAGTCCGAAGCTCTGGGCAAGGGCAGGGGTCAGATCCTGGACCTCGATGCCCAGCCAGCCCCGCACGACATGGCCATGCTCGATGATCTGCTTCATCACCCCCTGGGCGAGGCTCACCGGGATGGCGAATCCGATCCCCTCGCTGCCGCCGCTCTGGGTGAAGATGGCGGTGTTGATGCCCACCAACTCGCCGTTGGCATTGACCAGCGCACCGCCCGAGTTGCCGGGGTTGATGGCGGCGTCGGTCTGGATGAAGTCTTCGAAAGTGTTGATGCCCAGGCGGTTGCGGCCGGTGGCACTGACGATGCCCTGGGTGACGGTCTGGCCGACGCCGAAGGGATTGCCGATGGCCAGCACCACATCGCCGACCTGCAGGTGGTCGGAATCGCCGATCACGATGGAGGGCAGATTGTGCAGGTTGATCTTGACCACGGCCAGGTCGGTGTCCGCATCCACCCCCACCACCTTGGCTTCGGTGCGCCGTCCGTCGTCCAGCAGGACCTGTATCTCCTGGGCGCCTTCCACCACGTGATGGTTGGTCAGCACGTAACCCTGGGGGCTCACCAGCACACCCGACCCCAGACTGGTCTGCATGTGCTTTTCAGTGCGTGAGTACCGTTTGCCGAAAAAGTATTGGAACAGCGGGTCGTTGGAGAGCGGCGTGCGCTCGGTGACCATTTTCGCCGTATAGATGTTCACCACTGCCGGCGCGGCCCTGCGCACGGCGGCCGAATAGGACAGGGGCGCGGGCAGGCGCCGGGCGCTTGCGGCAGGCGATTCGTGGACCTGTTGAACCTCCACCACCGCCGGGCGCAGCCCGAGCAGGTCGGGGCGCGCCACCACGATCACGAATGCCAATGCCAGGCCGACCGTAACGGACTGTAAAGCGAAGGTTAAGGTTTTGCGAACGGACATGATTGAGATACCCTACCACGGCCCTGCGGGCCCGGATTTCAGTTCGCCGCAGCGGCTTCAGGACGGATGCCTCGCCCGATGGTTGCACTGCACGAACTGGTTGGCTACACCGACCGCCTGCTGGCGGCGGACGAGTTTGCGGATTATTCACCGAATGGGCTGCAGGTGGAAGGGCGCCCGCAGGTTCGCAAGCTGGTCAGCGGTGTCACGGCGAGCCTGGCGCTGATCGAGGCGGCCATCGCCGCCGGCGCCGACGCGCTGCTGGTACATCACGGCTATTTCTGGAAGGGGGAAGACCAGCGGGTGGTCGGCATGAAGCGTGCCCGGCTGGCGAAACTGCTGGCGGCGGACGTCAGTCTGCTGGCCTATCACCTGCCTCTCGATGCTCACCCGGACTACGGAAACAACGTCCAACTGGCGAAGATGCTCGACTTCGCGGTGCAGGGTCGCTTCGGCGCGGGGGGCCGCGGCCCGGAGCTGGCACTGTGGGGCGCGCTGCAGAGCCCGCTCAGCGCCACGGGCCTGGGCGAGCATCTCGCCGCCCGGTTGGGACGCCCGCCGCTGCATGTGGCCGGCGGGCCGTCGACCATCCGGACGCTCGGATGGTGTACCGGCGCCGCGCAGTCCTTTATCGAGGCGGCGGCCTCGAACGGTCTGGACGCGTTCATCAGCGGGGAGATTTCCGAGCCCACCGTACACGTGGCGCGCGAATGCGGCATCCACTTCTTCGCCGCCGGGCACCACGCCACCGAGCGCTACGGGGCCCGTGCCCTGGGCGCGCACCTGGGCGCGCACTTCGGTCTGGAACACGCATTCATCGACATCGACAGCCCGGCCTGAGCCCTGAAACTGACTTGACCTTGACGTTCAATTGTTGGATTCTATGCGGTTTGTAGGCTTGCAGAACAATATATTCTTCCGGCAGAAATCCGGCACAGCGAGCAATAACAACTCTTAAACGGTACCCGCCTTGGATGCAGGCTTGATATCCGGTTTCGAAGTGAACCCACTCTGGAGAGTTCTTCATGAGTACTGATGGCGTAGACAAGAGCCGGCGTCGCTTTCTTACCGCCGCCGCCACCGTTGTGGGCGGTGTGGGCGCCGCCTATGTCGCAACTCCGTTTATCTCGTCCATGCAGCCCAGCGCCCGTGCCAAGGCGCTCGGAGCGCCGGTTGAGGCAGATATCAGCAAGCTCGAGGCAGGCCAACTGATGCGGGTGAAATGGCGCGGCAAACCGGTGTGGATCGTCAACCGCACCAAGGCGATGCTTGACGCCCTGCCCACCCTCGACAGCCAGCTGCGCGATCCCAAGTCCCTGGAACCCCAGCAGCCGCGGTACGCGCAGAACGAGCACCGTTCGATCAAGCCCGAATACCTGGTTGCGGTGGGCATCTGTACCCATCTCGGCTGCTCGCCCACCTATCGACCCGAGGTGGCTCCCGAGGACCTCGGCCCTCAATGGAAGGGTGGCTTCTTCTGTCCCTGTCACGGTTCGCGCTACGACCTGGCCGGCCGGGTGTACGACGGGGTCCCCGCTCCCCTGAATCTCGAGGTGCCCCCATACCGGTACCTCACCGACACCCTGATCAAGGTTGGTGAAGACAAAGGAGCCGCCTAAATGAGCGAAAACACAGAAAAATGGAACAAGGGGCTCCTTGGCTGGATGGACCAGCGGTTTCCGCTGAGCTCGTTGTGGAACGAGCATCTGGCCAAATACTACGCACCCAAGAACTTCAACTTCTGGTACTTCTTCGGTTCGCTGGCTCTGCTGGTGCTGGTCATGCAGATCGTCACCGGCATCTTCCTCACCATGAACTACAAGCCCGACGCCAGAGAGGCGTTCGCGTCGGTGCAGTACATCATGCGCGAGGTCAACTGGGGCTGGCTGATCCGCTACATGCATTCCACCGGCGCCTCGGCGTTCTTCGTCGTCGTGTATCTGCACATGTTCCGGGGCCTGATCTACGGCTCCTACCGCAAGCCCCGCGAGCTCATCTGGATCTTCGGCATGATCATCTACGTGGCCCTGATGGCGGAAGCCTTCATGGGCTATCTGCTGCCCTGGGGCCAGATGTCCTATTGGGGTGCGCAGGTGATCATCTCCCTGTTCGGTGCGATTCCTCACTGGGGCAACGATCTGTCCCTGTGGATACGCGGCGACTACGTGGTGTCCGATGCCACCCTTAACCGTTTCTTTGCGTTCCACGTGATTGCGGTGCCGATCATCCTGCTGGCGCTGGTGGTGGCCCACGTCATGGCCCTGCACGAAGTCGGCTCCAACAATCCCGACGGCATCGAGATCAAGAAGAACAAGGATGCCAACGGCATTCCCAAAGACGGCATTCCGTTTCATCCCTACTACACCGTCAAGGACATCGTCGGGGTCGTCGTGTTCCTGATGTTCTTCGCCGCGGTGGTGTTCTTCATGCCCACCATGCACGGGGTGTTCCTGGAGTCGAACAACTTCATTCCGGCCGATCCTCTGAAGACTCCGCCGCATATCGCGCCCTTGTGGTACTTCACCCCCTATTACGCGATCCTGCGTTCGGTGCCCAACAAGGGGCTGGGTGTGCTGGCCATGGCGATGGCGATCGTGGTGATGTTCTTCCTGCCCTGGCTGGATCGCGGCAACGTCAAGTCCATCCGCTACCGCGGCTGGCTGTACAAGGCCTTCCTGGCCCTGTTCGTTATCAGCTTCGGCGCTCTTGGTTATCTCGGTCTTCAGCCCCCGGAACCGGTGCTCACCCATCTGGCGCGGGTGTTCGCCGTGTTCTATTTCGCATTCTTTCTGCTGATGCCGTTCTACACCAAGCTGGACAAGACCAAGCCGGTTCCGGAAAGGGTGACGAAATGAGAAAAGTGATCATAGCGGTACTGTTCTCCTTGATGCCTCTGGTGTCGGTCGCCAGTGAAGGAAACCTGCATCTGGACAAGGCCAACATCGATCTGAACAACAAGGAAGCGCTCCAGCGCGGTGCTCAATTCTTCGTCAACTACTGCATGGGTTGCCACAGTACGAAGTACATGCGCTGGAACCGGGTCGGTCGTGATCTGGGCCTCACGGACAAGCAGGTGAAGGACAATTTGGTCTTCACCGGTGCCAAGGTCACCCAGTACATGAAGAACGCAATGCCGGAAGAGGAGGCGTCCAAGTGGTTCGGTACCGCCCCGCCGGATTTGACCCTGGTAGCCCGCAGTCGCGGGGTCGACTGGCTGTACACGTACCTGCGCACGTTCTACCTGGATCCGACCCGGCCCACCGGCGTGAACAACATGGTGTTCCACAATGTCGGTATGCCTGACGTCATGTGGCAGTTGCAGGGCTGGCAGGCCCCGGTCTACAAGACGGTGATCGGCGAGGATGGCAAGAAAGAACAGGTGATCGATCACCTGGAACTGGTGAAACCTGGTAAGCTGACGCCGGTAGAATATGACCAGCATGTCCGGGATCTGGTAACCTTCCTTGCCTACATGGGAGAGCCCGTCAAGCTCGAGCGCCAGCATCTGGGCGTTTGGGTGCTGCTCTTCCTGGCCGTGCTGTTTGTCGTCACGTACCTCCTGAAGAAGGAATACTGGAAGGACGTGCACTGAAGCGGGGTACCGGTGCCGGCGTGCAGGCGCCGGCACCCGAGCCCAGCGACGCGACGGGCTCGACCGTTGCGTTCAAACAGGAGAATCTTCCATGGCGTTGATCGCCAATCGACGTTCGGTGATGACCCTGTTCTCGGCGGCAACCTGCCCATACAGCCATCAGACGCGAATTGTGCTGGCCGAGAAGGGAATCACGGTCGAGATCCTCAATATCGACCTGCATAACAAACCCGAAGATCTGATCGATCTGAATCCCTATGGCACGGTTCCGACTCTGGTGGACAGGGAGCTGGTGCTGTACGAATCCAAGATCATCATGGAATACCTGGACGAGCGCTTCCCGCATCCTCCGCTCATGCCGGTGGATCCGGTATCACGGGCGAAGTCCCGGTTGGCCATGTTCCGCATCGAAAAGGACTGGTACAGCCTGCTGCCGGACCTGGAGGGCAAGAACGAGAAGGCCGCTGCCAAGGCCCGCAAGATCCTGCGCGACAGCCTGACCGCCAGCTCTGAGGTGTTCGCGGTTCGGCCCTTCTTTCTCAGCGATGAATTCAGCCTGGTGGACTGTGCAATTGCTCCGCTGTTGTGGCGGCTTCCCTACTACAAGGTGGAACTGCCCCGCCAGGCGAAGCCGGTGCTCGACTACGCGGAGCGTATATTCGCCCGCGAGTCCTTCCGTGTTGGCCTGACCGATACGGAGCGCGAGATGCGCGACTAGGTTCCCTGGTGGGCCGTGCCGCGTTGCGCTGCCTGGCAAGGGCCGCTGCCATTGCCTGCGCTCACCAGCGGGTCCCTGAGAGACACACAATCTCCCGCATGGACCACTGAGATCTGACAGTCATCGGCTGGAAACGTCGGGCTCGATGGCGTAGGCTGATGTGAAATTCTGGTAAGAAAAGGCGTGCGACGGCCATATCCATGACCCCTAGCCGACCCTACCTGATCCGGGCGATTCACGAATGGATCCTGGACAATGACCTGACCCCCTACCTGCTCGTCAATGCCGAGGTCGCGGGCGTGCACGTTCCTCAGCAGTTTGTCGAAGGCGGGCGGATCGTGCTGAATATCAGCCCGCAGGCGGTGCAGGGGCTCAGCCTGGGAAACGAGGACGTTGCTTTCAAGGCGCGTTTCAGCGGTGCTCCCATGGACGTGCATGCCCCTGTATATGCCGTGCTGGCGATCTACGCCAAGGAGAACGGCCGCGGGATGATTTTCACGGAAGAGGACGGACTCCCCCCACCGGAACATCCGACACCCACCAAGCCGCCGGGTCGACCGAGCCTGAAGGTGGTCAAATAGACAGCCTGGCCCTACCGGTTTTCCGGTAGCGGCCGATTTTCTTCGTCCAGTACCACCAGGATGCTGCAGGACGCCGTTTCCAGCAGCGAGGCGTTGACCGATCCCTGCCACCAGCGGGCGAATCGGCTACGGTTGCGGTGGCCGAGAACGATGAGATCGGCGTTCACCGCCTTGGCGGTGTCCACAATCCGATCGACCGGTTCGCCTGCGGCCAGATGTCCCTGCACCTGCAGGCCGCCGGCGGCCAACTGGGCCACGCCTTCATCCAGTATTTCCCGTACCACGCGGGCTTCCTCGCTGTAGAGTTCCCCGGGGCACATGGCCTCGGCAATGGCCGTTTCGGCGCCCTGGCGCAGTACGGCAAGCAGGTGGACTTCGGCACCGCAGGCGCGGGCCAGGTCGGCACCCTCGCGCAGGGCCGCACGGCCGGCGCGGGAACCGTCGTAACAGAGCAGTACGCGGTGGTACATGGATGACCTCCGGTGGGACGAGCGGGTCAACTCCGGCGACCGGTCAGACCGTCGTCAAACGGGCCCCGCTTCAGCCTATCACAGGCCCCGGCCGGAGCGGGCGAGGCGCCGCGCGGCCCGGTTGCCCGAACGCTGCCGGCGACGTAGATTGTGGGTGCCTTTCCCGACAGGTGGGGATCCATGGCAATCGAAGTGGTGCAGGGCGATATTACGCGACTGGACGTGGCCGCCATCGTCAATGCGGCCAACCAGTCGCTGCTGGGCGGTGGCGGTGTGGACGGCGCCATCCACCGCGCCGCCGGACCGGAGCTCAAAGCGTACACAAGCCGCCTGGGTGGTTGCCGCACCGGGGAGGCGAAGGTCAGTCCGGGGTTCAGGTTGCCGGCCGACTGGGTGATTCATACGGTGGGGCCGGTCTGGCACGGTGGCGACCGCGGCGAGGAGCGGCTGCTGGACAGCTGTTATCGCAAGGCCTTCGACCTGGCACTGGAAAAGGGCGCCGAGAGCATAGCGTTCCCCGCCATCAGTACCGGCGTGTACGGCTACCCGAAACGGGAAGCGGCGCGGATCGCGGTAACAGCGATGCGTGACTATGAACAACGCTTCAAGCGGGTCATTGCGTGCTGTTACAGTGCAGAAGACGCCGCCCTGTATCGGTCCATGCTGGAGCAATTGCCCGCTCACCCGGGTCACCGGTAGCGGCGTCCGCTTCGTTGCGCAACACGGGCAACCCCGGCACGTTTCACAACACGTCGACTGTGCCGGCTGTTGCCGTCGGCCTGACCGGCGCCGTGTGCCCGGTGTCGGTTCCCGCGTTGACCCTGTACATGGCAACCGCTGTCGGGAACCGCGCCCGGCGGGCTATCGATCGAGTCAACAAACAGGAGATTCCAATGGCAGCGGAGCACGAAGGCCGCGTGGTGGTGACCGACGTACGCATGCCCTTTCTTTCCATGGTGGTCTTCATGGTGAAGTGGGCGATCGCCTCGATTCCGGCCGTTATCATACTGGCCGTGATCTGGTCCCTGATTGCGGCGCTGTTGGGCAGCGTGTCGGGCGGGTTCATGGCCGGTGGCGGCTACTTCGGGCACGGGGGCTTCTGACCGGCATGCGCCGGCGTCCGGGAGGGCGCTTGCGGCTTCGTCCTGCCCGCGGGCGGTGCTAGACTCGCGGCAGGATGCGGACGGACCGGCGACGGCGTGACGCGAGGGCCACCCGGGTGGAACAGGCAGTCCCCGACAATGACATGCTTACCAGACCGGCCGCGGCGGTGGTCTGCGAACTGACGACGACCTTTCTCGACGATGCGGCGGCGGCGTGCGCACGCCTGGAAACCCGGGCCGATGAGCACGCACTCCATGATTTCCGCGTTGCGCTGCGACGCCTGCGGAGTACCCTGCGGGCCTATCGGGACTACACGAACCGATGGCTGCCCCGCAAGCTGCGGCGCCGGGCCCGCAAGCTGTCCCGGGCGACCAATGTGGCCAGGGACAGTGAAGTGCAGGCCGATTGGCTGCGCTCGGTGCGGGTCCGGATACGCCCCCACGAGCGTCCGGGCTACCAGTGGTTGCTCGGCACCCTGGATGGCCGCGTGCGCGTGGCCTACCAGGAAATGCGGGCCGCTGACATTCCCGGACATTTTCGGAAGTTCGACGCCAAGCTCCGCCGACGCCTGGCCGGTGATGCGCGGCAAACCGGTAGTGAACCGTTCGGCTGTGCGCTGGAAAAACGTCTGCGGGAAGCGGGCGCCGAGCTCGATGCGCATCTCCAGCGCATCGGCTCGCACGCGGACGAGGCCGAAGCTCACCAGGCCCGCATCGCCGCCAAACGTCTGCGGTATCTGCTCGAACCGGCAAGCGAAGCCCTCCCGCGGGGTGCCGCGGCCGTTCGCGAGCTGAAGCAACTCCAGGACCTGCTTGGGGAGATCCACGATACCCAGGTCATGGAGCAGACGCTCGTCTATCTGGTCCAGGTCGCGGCGGCGGAGAAGGCCAAGCATCTCATGGAACTGACCCTGGAGGACGGCGCCGGCACGGCGCTTTCCATCGAGCGGCGCCGGGGCTATCGCGCGGGCCTGCTGGCTGTGGGGGCGCTGGTGCGGGACCGTCGCCGGACGCTGTTCGAGGAATTGCAGCGCCGGCTTGCGGCGGGCGACATGCTGTCCACGGTGGACGCCGTCTGCGGGCAGGACGCGTGCCGGCAGGGGGCGGCCTCCTGACGGTACTCAGGGAGTGGCTCCGGAGCTCAGCGGGATCGCCTTGCCGGGATTGAGTATGCCGTTCGGATCGAACTGGGCCTTGATGGCCCGCATCAGGTCCAGGGTAACCGGGTCGATCTCCCGATCGACGAAATCGCGCTTGACCAGCCCGATGCCGTGCTCGCCCGACAGGGTGCCGCCCAGTTCCAGCACCAGAGCGAATACCCGATCCAGGCATTTGTCGGCATTCGCCATCTGCGCCGGATCGTCCGGATCCACCAGCAGATTGACGTGGATGTTGCCGTTGCCGGCATGACCGAAGTTGACGATGGTGATGCCGAATTCCCGCGACAGTGCTTCCAGGCCGCCGATCAACGCCGGCATCCGGGAGACGGGTACCACCACATCCTCATTGATCTTCTTGGGGGCCACATTGCGCAAAGCCGGCGACAGCGCCTTGCGGGTCGCCCATAGCGCCTTTACCTCGGCATCGGTGGCCGCCGTGCGTACCTCCACGGCGCCGGCGCGTGCCGCGTCCGCGACCGCCTCGGCCGCCTCGTCGATGCAGGCGTGGGGTCCGTCCACCTCGATCATCAGCATGGCGCCGGCGCGCTCGGGCAGATCGGCCTGGGAGTAGCTGCGTATCATCTCGATGGCGCTGCCGTCCATGAATTCGAGCGCGCAGGGCGTCGCCGGTTGCGCCATGATGGCGGCCACCGCCCCCGCGGCGGCGTTCATGTCCGGATATACCGCCCGCAAGGTGCGGCGCGCCGGCTGGATGGGCGTCAGCTTCAGGGTCGCTTCGGTAATGACCGCCAAGGTGCCCTCCGAGCCGATCAGCAGACGGGTCAGGTCGTATCCCACCACGCCCTTGGTGGTGGAAACCCCGGTGCGGATCTCGGCGCCGGTGGCCGTGACCGCACGCAGCCCCAGGGTGTTCTCGCGGGGCGTGCCGTACTTCACCGCCCGCGGCCCGGCCGAGTTGTACGCCAGATTGCCACCCACGGTGCAT
>DATFML010000388.1:0-7620 GCA_035266965.1 Gammaproteobacteria bacterium | reverse complement strand
CTGATACATGCTGGGGGCGTCGTCCGGTTCCACGCCGATGATCCTGATCTCCGGCCGCAGCGCTTTGACGTAGGCGGCGATGCCCGCAATCAGACCGCCGCCGCCGACAGGCACGAATATGGCGTGCAGCGGATCGCTGTGCTGGCGCAGGATCTCCATCCCCACCGTACCCTGACCGGCAATGACGTCGGGATCGTCGTAGGGGGAAATGAACGTCAGGCCGCGCTCGGCCACCAGCGTCTGGGCGTGGGCCGACGCTTCGTCGTAGGAATCGCCGTGCAGGATCGCCCGCGCACCGAGCCGGCGCACGGCGGCCACCTTGATGGGCGGCGTGGTGCGGGGCATCACAATGAGGGCCTTGATGCCGCGGCGCCGGGCCGCCAGCGCGACCCCCTGAGCGTGATTGCCGGCGGATGCGGCGATGACACCCTTCCGACAGACCTCGTCGGGCAGCTTGATGATCTTGTTGTAGGCGCCGCGCAGCTTGAACGAGAAGACCGGCTGCAGATCCTCGCGCTTCAACCACAGGCGGTTTCCCAAACGCTGGGACAGTCCGGTGGCCGGATCCAGGGGCGTTTCGCGGGCGACATCGTAGACCCGCGCGTTGAGGATCATTTTCAGGTATCGGTTGGACATGGGGCCATAAAGTATCAGTTCAACAGCAGGTTTCCTAGCCGATCGGGGCGCGACGCCATGACTTCAACCGCCGTCAACGGTATGATTTCGGAAAACTCAACGATTGGAGCGAGGACCATGAACCAGGACGAACTGAAGAAAGCGGTGGCCAGGGCCGCGCTGGACTACGTGGAGACCGGCACGGTGATCGGCGTGGGCACCGGCTCCACGGCCAACCACTTCATCGACTGGCTGGCCGACATCAAGCACAAGATCGAAGGGACCGTTGCCAGCTCCGTCGCATCGGCCGAGCGCCTCAAGAGCCACGGCATCCCGGTTCTGGATCTGAACGGGGTGGACGAAATCTCGGTCTACGTGGACGGCGCCGACGAGGCCACCCGGCACCTGCACCTGATCAAGGGCGGCGGCGGCGCGCTCACCCGGGAGAAGATCGTCGCCGGCGCCAGCCGCAAGTTCGTCTGCATCGCCGACGACTCCAAGCTGGTGGACGTACTGGGCGAGTTCCCTCTGCCCGTGGAGGTGATCCCCATGGCCCGCAGCTTCGTGGCCCGGGAGCTCGTCAAGCACGGCGGCAAACCCGTGCTGCGCGAAGGCTTCACCACCGACAACGGCAACATCATCCTGGATGTGCACAATCTGAAGATCATGGATCCGCCCAGGCTGGAGGCGGAGCTGAACGACATCCCCGGGGTGGTCACCGTGGGCATCTTCGCCCTGCGCCCGGCCGACGTGCTGCTGCTGGGCGGCGCCGAGGGCATCAAGACCCTGACCTGACCGGTACAGGCCATGGCCCGCGCGCTCGTCATCCTCGGTATCGTGCTGGTGCTGGTGGGCCTGGCCTGGCCCTGGCTGGGCAAGCTGGGACTGGGCCGACTGCCGGGGGACATCATGATCGAACGGGGCAACTTCCGCTTCTACTTTCCCCTCACCACATCCATCATCGTCAGCCTGATCCTCACCCTGCTGTTCTGGCTGTTCCGCAAGTAGCCCGCGCTTAAGACAAAAACAAAAAAGCGCCACGGAATCCACGGAAAGCACGGAAAAAATAATTATCGCGCAGGAGAGGCTGCCGGTACGACACCAGTGCACTGTGGCAAAGCGCCGCAGCATGCACCCTCTTCCCGTCCGTGCTTTCCGTGCTTTCCGTGGCGCCTTTCAAAGAGGCCCAGGAGGAAAGCCGCAGCTTCCACCTTCTTCACTTCCGTGGATTCCGTGGGTTCCGTGGCTCTCCCCGTCCGTGCTTTCCGTGTTTTCCGTGGCGCCTTTCAAAGAGGCCCAGAAGGAAAGCCGCAGCTACAGCAGCACCCGCTCGATGCCACCGGCCTTGGCCCGGTCGACGAAGTGCTGCTGCCAGTCCTCGCCCAGCAGGCGGTTGGCCATTTCCACGACGATGTAGTCGGTCTGCAGGCCGGTCTCGTCGCCGTAGCGCATCAGCCCCTGCTGGCAGGCCGGGCAGGAGGTGAGCAGCTTGACGTTGCCGTTCTCCGCGGTGGGCTTGCCGGTGAGCTCGTTGATGCCCTTGTGCAGCTCTTCCTGTTTGCGGAAGCGCACCTGGGTGGCGATGTCGGGCCGCGATACGGCAAAGGTGCCCGCCTCCCCGCAGCAGCGGTCGGACAGCAGCACCTCCTGACCCATCAGTTTGGAGGCCACGCCGGTGGCGTTGTAGGTCTTCATGGGCGTGTGGCAGGGGTCGTGATACATGTACTGCACCCCTTCCACGCCTTCCAGGCCCAGCCCCTTCTCCATCAGGTACTCGTGAATGTCCAGCAGCCGGCAGCCCGGGAAGATCTTCTCGAACTCGTACTTCTGCAGCTGATCCATGCAGGTGCCGCAGGAGACGATCACCGTCTTGATGTCCATGTAGTTCAGGGTATTCGCCACCCGGTGGAACAGCACCCGGTTGTCGGTGGTGATCTTGTGGCCGGTCTCGCGGTCGCCCCCGGAGGTCTGGGGATAGCCGCAGCACAGGTAGCCGGGGGGCAGCACGGTCTGGGCGCCCACATCGTAGAGCATGGCCAGGGTGGCGAGTCCGATCTGGCTGAACAGGCGCTCGGAGCCGCAGCCGGGGAAGTAGAACACCGCGTCCGAGTCCTCGTTCACCTTGGCGGGGTCGCGCAGGATGGGCACCATCTTGCTGTCTTCGGCGCCGAGCAGCGCGCGCATGGGCTGGTTGGGCAGTCCGCCCGGCATGGGCTTCTTGACGAAGTTGATGACCTGGGCGCGCACCGTCATGGGACCCGTGGTGGCCGCCGGATGGTCGTTCTTCCTGGCGGGCGTCAACCGCCGGACCAGCTTGTAGGCCAGCCGCTGCCCCCGGTAGCCCCACTGGATCATGCCCTTGCGCATCAGCTTGATGGTGCGCGGATCGGTCACGTTCAGAAACGCCATGGCCGCCCAGGTGGCCGGGCTGGCCCGCTTCTGGCCGCGCTCACGCAGGATGTGGCGCATGCGGATGGACACGTCGCCGAAGTCGATGTCCACCGGGCAGGGGGTCAGGCACTTGTGACACACCGTGCAGTGATCGGCCACGTCGTTGAGCTCGGCGAAATGATGGGTGGAGATGCCGCGGCGGGTCTGCTCCTCGTACAGGAAGGCCTCGATGATCAGACCGGTGGCCAGGATCTTGTTGCGCGGTGAATACAGCAGATTGGCCCGCGGCACATGGGTGCTGCACACGGGCTTGCACTTGCCGCAGCGCAGGCAGTTGCGGATGTCGTCGTTGAGATCCCCGAGCTCGCTCTCCTCCAGCAGCAGGGCTTCCTGCTGGACCAGTCGCAGGGACGGCGTGTAGGCCCGGTCCAGCCCGGAGCCGGCCAGCAGCTTGCCGCGGTTGAACCAGCCCTTGGGGTCCACTTCCGACTTGTAGCGGGTGAAGGCCTCGATAACCCCGGAATCCAGATAGCGCATCTTGGTCAGGCCGATGCCGTGCTCGCCGGAGATCACACCGCCCAGGGAGGTGGCCAGGGCCATGGCCCGATCCACGATGTGCTCGGCCTCGCGCATCATCCGGTAGTCGTTGGAGTTCACCGGAATGTTGGTGTGCACGTTGCCGTCGCCGGCGTGCATGTGGGTGGCCACGAACAGGCGCGCGGAACGGATTTCGGCATGGATGGCGTCCAGGCGACGGTGCACGGGCTCCAGCTCCCGGCCGGCGAAGATCTCCTTCAGGGGCCGCTCCACTTCGGCCCGGTAGGAGATGCGCAGGTCCCGGCGCAGCAGCAGGTCCAGCAGGCGGTCATCGGTCCGCAGTGCTTCGCGGCCGGCACTGTCCAGCAGCGCGTCATGATGGGCCGCCGGCTCGTCCAGGTGTTCCAGCACGCGCTGCCAGCGGTCGTGGACCTGCTGCAGGTGCTCCCGGGCGGCCTGCTTCTTGGCCGCCAGAATGGCCTGGTTCTCCGCGCTGTCCTCCAGGTCCGGCACCCCGCGCAGCTCGGGCAGGTCGCCGTCCAGGTACGCCATGACGGCGTCGATCATGCGCAGCTTGTTGCGGGTGGAGTATTCGATATTGATGCGCTCGATGCCGGCGCTGTAGTCCCCCAGGCGCGGCAGCGGAATGACCACGTCTTCGTTGATCTTGAAGGCGTTGGTATGGGCGGCAATGGCCGCGGTTCGGGCCCGGTCCGCCCAGAACCGGCGGCGCGCCTCGGGGCTCACGGCCACGAAGCCTTCGGCGCCGCGGGCGTTGGCCATGCGCACCACCGTGGAGGCGGCCTCCGCCACGCTGTTCTCGTCGTCCCCGGAGATATCGGCCAGCAGCACCATCTTGGGCAGCTCCCGGCGCGGCGACTTGGTGCTGTAATCCACCGCCCGCACGTAGCGTTCGTCCAGGTGCTCGAGCCCGGAGAGCTGCACCCGGGGATTGCCGTCCAGGTAATCCTTGGTCTCCACGATGGCCGGCACCGCCAGGTTCAGGTCGCTGCCGAAGAATTCCAGGCACACCGTGCGGGTGTACTGGGGCATGCGGTGCAGGATGAACACCGCCGAGGTGATCAGACCGTCGCAGCCTTCCTTCTGCACGCCGGGCAGGCCGCCCAGGAACTTGTCGGTGACGTCCTTGCCCAGGCCCTGCTTGCGCAGCGCCTGTCCGGGCATGCGCAGCATGCGGGGCTCGCCCACCGGCGTCCTGCCGTTGGCCTTGTAGCGGGTGATGCGGAACTCCGCCGTCTCCTGATCGTGGATGCGGCCCAGGTTGTGGTTGACCCGCTCCACGTCCAGCCAGCGGCCGTCGGGCATCACCATGCGCCAGGAAGCCAGGTTGTCCAGGGTGGTGCCCCACACCACCGCCTTCTTGCCGCCGGCGTTCATGGCCACGTTGCCGCCGATGGTGGAGGCGTCCTGGGAGGTGGGATCCACTGCAAAGACGTAATCGGCCGCCTCGGCGCGCTCGGCGACCCGGCGGGTCACCACGCCGGCTTCGGCACGCACCGTCGCCACCGGTTGGTCCAGGCCGGGAAGCCGCCGTTCCTCCACGGGGCCCAGGCCTTCCAGCTTCTCGGTGTTGATGACCGCGGCATTGGCGTCCAGGGGGACGGCGCCCCCGGTGTAGCCGGTGCCGCCACCCCGGGGAATGATGACCAGCCCGAGATCGATGCAGGCCTTCACCACCGCCTGCACCTCTTTTTCGGTGTCGGGGCTGATCACCACCAGGGGCATTTCCACGCGCCAGTCGGTGGCGTCGGTGGCGTGGGACACCCGGGCGAGACCACCGAAGTCGATGTTGTCGCTGCGGGTGATGCGGGCCAGGCGCCGGCGCACTCTGGCGCGCAGCTTGCGGGCGCGGGGAAACCAGGCCTCGAATTCGCGCACCGCTTCGCGCGCCCGGTCGGCCAGCTTCAGGGCCAGCTCGTTGCCGTTGGCGCGGGCCACGATCTGGTCGAGCCGGTGATGCAGGGCGTGCACCAGGGAACCGAGGCGCTTCCTGTTCTCCAGCAGATCGTCCTGGATGTAGGGGTTGCGGCTCACCACCCACATGTCGCCCAGCACCTCGAACAGCATGCGCGCCGAGATGCCCGTGCGGCGCGTACCGCGCAGCTCGTTGAGCACGTCCCACATGGGCTCGCCGAGATAGCGGATCACGATCTCGCGGTCGGAAAAGGACGTGTAGTTGTACGGAATCTCGCGGATTCGGCCGGGCGCTGACGTCATGGAACTGGATGCCTAAGGACAGGAAACTGCAGGTGACAGGCATTCTACCACCAGAGGGGAACAGTTTCTGTTCGCGGACATCCCGTAGATGGTGGGGGATTGGGGTGCCGGGGGTCGTTTGGAAAAAGACAAAAGCGCCACGGAAAACACGGAAAGCACGGAAAGCACGGAAAGCACGGAAAAAATAATTATTGATCGAAAGTGCCGGCCGCCACAGCAGCGGTACGGCACAGATATCGTAGGGCGCAATAAGCGCAGCGTGCCGCAGCTTCCGTCTTCTTCACTTCCGTGGATTCCGTGGGTTCCGTGGCTCTTACTGAAGAAACAAATGCGCCACGGAAAACACGGAATCCACGGAAAGAAGGAATTGTGGGTCGGGCGGGTCTGCCGGGACGGCGCCGGTAGCCTGTGGGCGTGTGCCGAAGCATCCGCCTTCTTCGCTTCCGTGGGTTCTGTGGGTTCCGTGGCTCCCGATGAAGAAAATGCGACACGGAAGACACGGAAAGCACGGAAAGAAAGAAATCGTTGATCGGGAGGCGCCGCCACCCTGTGTCCGTGTGCCGCGGCGTCCCCCTTTCTTCCCCGCCGTGGGTTTCGTGGGTTCCGTGGCTCTTACTGAAGAAAAAATGCGCCACAGTATCGTAGGGTGCAATAAGCGCAGCGCATTGCACCGGGAATTCATCGTGTGCCCCGCCCTTGCGGCGCAATGCCCTTCGGTTATTGCGCCCTACGAAGTCTGTTTTTGAAGGATGAAAGGCGCCACGGAATCCACGGGAGAAAGGAATTGTTGGTCTGTTGGATCCGCCGTACGGCACCGGAAACCTATAGCCGTGTGCCGCAGCTTGCACCTTCTCCTCTTCCGTGGATTCCGTGGGTTCCGTGGCTCTTGCTGAAGAAGAATGCGCCGAGGAAGACACGGAAAGCACGGAAAGAAGAAATCGTTGGTCGGGAATGTCGGCCGTACGGCACCGGTGCCCCATGCCGTGTGCCGCGGCATACCCCTTCTTCCCTTCCGTGGATTCCGTGGGTTCCGTGGCTCTTACGAAAGCTTTCGCGCATCACCCGGCGCAATGCGCGGGGCTTATTGCGCCCTTGAACCGTCCGTGCTTTCCGTGTCTTCCGTGGCGCTTTTGCCTTTGGCCAGCCGCACACGAGGCGGGGACAACCCATAAAAAACGGGCGCCCGAAGGCGCCCGTCAGTACTACAGCTAGGCTTCTTGTTCTTCGAACCGCGGTTCTTAGAACTTGTGGGTGAAGCCGACCGAGAACGCGCTCGGGTTGTCGCCGACCGTGCCCACCGGAATGGTCTGACCGTGACCACCCTGGCCCAGGGCATACAGGCCATTGTTGTCATTGTTCATGCTGGCATACATGGCGTACACGGAGGTCTGCTTGCTGAAGTGGTGATAGGCACCCAGCACCCACATGTCGGCGCCATTGTTGCTACCGGCGCTGCTGCTCTGAGCGTTGTAGTACGACACGCCGATGTCGTTCATGCCGAGGTTCATCATGCCGAACAGGCCCCAGGCGTTACGGTTGATGGGGTCCCCATAACCAGCGTTCTGCGGGCCGTACATAAAGTTGGAGTCAGCGTTCACGTTCTCGTAGATCGCGCCTACCTTGAACGGGTTCATGTTGTAGGAACCGCTAACCCGCCAGGCATGCAGATTGCTATTGGACACTTCAGACTTCTGGGTTTCGTAAGCAACCCAGCCCTTGATGGGACCGTTGCTGTAGCTGGCTGCAATATCGTAGCCGCCGGCCTTGGTGTTATCGGGCTCAGACTGGTTGTACTGGTTGGTAGAGCTCGAACCGTTACCAACATAGATGAGATAGCCG
>DATFML010000387.1:0-5321 GCA_035266965.1 Gammaproteobacteria bacterium | reverse complement strand
CCGTCGCCGGGGCGGTCGGTGATCACGTATTTGGAGAGCCGTTCGCGACGGCTGGCGAGCTTCTCCCGGCGGTAACGCGGGAACTGTCGGTCGATCTGGAATACCTGTCCGTCTGCCGCGCCGTTGCCGAAGTCAGCCCCGAGGTTGGAAAACCCCGTCTTGATCTCGTAGCGACCGTTGGCCGGCGGGAAGTACCGCGCCGGCGCCGGGCGGGCCACGGCCTCGAGAGCCGGGTGCTTCGGGGCGCGGGTGACATGCGGATCGGAGCCCATGGAGCCCATGTTCCGGCGCGGGGGCGCGTCCGTCAACGACTGGACGCGATCCGGCGGCCGCCGGAAAAAGGGGGGCTATACCCTGTGGTAAACTCCGCCGATGACGGCGCGCGATCGGTTGCTGGAGCTCTTGGCTGACGGACGGTTCCATTCGGGGCAGGCCCTGGGGGAGCGGCTGGGCGTGAGCCGGGCGGCGGTCTGGAAACAGCTGCGCGCTTTGCAGGCCCTGGGTCTGGATCTGCATGCCGTCCGCGGTCGCGGTTATCGCTGCGCCCAGCCCCTGGAGTTGCTCCACGGCGAGCGGGTGCGCGCGGCGCTGTCGCCCCGCGGTCGCGCGCGCCTGTCCTCCCTGGACATCCACACCGAGCTCGATTCCACCAACACGTACCTGCAGGGCAGGGCCGCTGCGGGCGCTCCCGCAGGCAGCGTATGCCTGGCCGAGTGCCAGCGTGCCGGGCGCGGGCGACGGGGCCGCTCATGGGTGTCGCCTTTCGCCAGCAACATCTACCTGTCACTGCTGTGGCGCTTTCCGTCCAGTCCGGCGGCGCTCAGCGGGCTCAGTCTGGCCGCCGGGATCGGGGCGTTGCGGGCCCTGCGGGAACTGGGCCTGGAAGAGGCGGGTCTGAAATGGCCCAACGATATTCTTTGTGGCGCACGGAAGGTGGCCGGCGTGCTGCTGGACATGGCCGGCGAGTCGGGCGGGCCCAGCCATGTGGTGGTGGGCGTGGGGGTGAACGTGCGTATGCCCGCCGGCGCCGCCCGCTCCATCGACCAGCCCTGGAGCGATCTGGAGCAATTGGCGGGCAGGGGAATATCGCGCAACCGGTTGGCCGGACGGCTGACCGAACACCTGCTGGATGTGATGACGGTGTTCGAGAATGACGGTTTCGAGGCGTTCATGGACGAGTGGCGTCGACACGATCTGGTAGCGGGGCAGGAAGTGCAGTTGCTGCTGGCCGGCAGCGTGGTGTCGGGTCGGGCTCATGGCATCGACCCGTCCGGCGCGTTGCTGGTGCACACCGGTGGCGAAGCGCGTCGCTTTGCCTCGGGCGAAGTCAGTCTGCGGATGCGGCCGTGATTCTGTTGATCGATGCCGGCAACAGCTCCCTGAAGTGGGGGCTTCTCAACGGCGACACGCTGGAACCGGGTGGACGAATGATCCATGAGCGTCAGGATGTGCGCGAAGTCGCCGCGCAGGCCTGGGGGCAGCTTCCCGTACCGGAACGGGCGGTAATCGCCAATGTCGGCGGTGACCGGCTGGCCGGCAGTCTGCGGGCCTGGATGAAGCGCACCTGGCGCCTGCTTCCGGAATTCCCGGTAGCCGGCGCCAGTGCGGCCGGTGTGACCAATGCCTATCGCCAGCCCGAGCGGTTGGGCGTGGACCGGTGGGCGGCTCTGGTGGCCGCCCGTCATCATGCCGGTGGGCCGGCGTGCGTCGTGGACTGCGGTACGGCCATTACCATAGATGTACTGGGCGCGGACGGGGCCCATCTGGGCGGCCTGATCACCCCCGGCTTGCGGTTGATGCGGCGCAGTCTCAGTGCCGGGACCCGCGGCATCGGCGAAGACGGCGAGCCGCCCTTAATGCAGGATGGACAGGTTTGTCTGCTGGGGCGCGACACCCAGGGCGCGGTGAGCGGCGGTACACTCTATGCGGCCGTGGCGCTGATCGACCGGGTGCTGGCCGACATGAGGGAAGAGGCGGGCGATCGAATATCGGCGCTGCTGACCGGCGGCGATGCGCCGACGGTTCTGCCTCTGCTGGCGGGTCCCATTCACCACCGTCCGGATCTGGTGCTGGAAGGACTCGCCATTCTGGCGAGGGAGACGTCGTGCGCTTCATAATCTATTCGCTGATACTCGCCAATGTGGCGTTCTATGCCTGGCATGTCTACAACCCCGGCCCGGCGCCGCAGACCGGCTATCATCCGCCGACTTTCCCCGCCGGCGTAAAGACCCTGGTGTTGTTGAACGAAGGTCAGGAACAGGGCGGCGAAGCGCCGACGGGCAACGCCGGATCCAAAGCCGCCTCCGGGAGCGGCGACACGAACCCGCCCGGTGCACCCGCCAACGCGCCGTCCCCCGGCGACACCGGTCAGGCATCCCCCGCCAACAACGCCGCCAGTGCCACGCCGGCACCCGCGCACAGCGACGCCGCAGCGCCGTCTGCCCCAAAGAGCGGAAATGACGGAACGCCGGACGGCTCCACAACGTCCCCCCGGCGCTCGCCGCAGGGCTCGTCGGTCCGGAACGACGGCCCGGCAACGGACGCCACCGCCGGTTCCGGTTCTACGGCCAGCTGTTATCGTATCGGTCCGCTGTCCGATGCCGCCGCGGCGGCCGCCTTGAGCACCCGCCTCGCCCAGCAGGGCCTGAACGCCACGGTGGACAAGGTCCGGACCAAGCAGCCGGACGGCTACTGGGTGTTCCTGCCGCCAATGTCCCATGACGAGGCCGTCGGCATTTCCGAGGATCTGTCCTCCAAGGGCATAAAGGACTATTTCATCGGTAAGGACAACTATATTTCCCTCGGCATCTTCAACGGTCCCCAGTCGGCTGAACAGCGCCGCCAGCAGATCGCCGATATGGGATATGCGCCGAAGGTCGAGAAGCACTTCACGACTCAGGAACAGTACTGGCTCGCGGTGAAGCTCGATGCGGGTATGACGGTCTCGGGGGCCAAGTGGAAGGCGCTGCTTTCTTCGGTGCCAGCCGTGCAGCGCGAACCGAGCAGCTGCGAGTAAATTGCAAATGGCAACGGCGCTCCCATAGAATCGAAACCGCTGCACGGGGTCTGCGCGAACGGACGCGCAGTTTGCCACGGCGGGGACCGGATCGGAAGCTGTTTCGATGTTTCACAAGCTCAATGACAAGATGCGGCGGTTTCTCTTCGCGCTCAGTACGCGCAGCGTGCTGGTCAGTCCCCCCATGCGACTGGATGCGCAATCCGATCTGGTCATCCTGAGCATGGTGCAACACAAGGACGTGCCGCTGTATCTGCTTGCCATCAAGTCATTTGCCCGTTATTTGCCGCCGGGACGCTGTTGTGTCATCGACGATGGTTCGCTCACCGAGCACGACAAGGCCGTGTTGCGTCGGCATGTCCGCGGCGTCGAAATCACTCCGCTGGACCGCTATCGCAGTCCGGCGTGTCCTGCGGGCGGCACGTGGGAACGCTTGCTGGCGATCGCGGAGCTGGTTCAGGACCACTACCTCATTCAGCTGGACGCGGATACCCTGACAGTCGGCCCCATCGACGAGGTTGCCGCCTGCGTGGCTGATGGTGCCGCGTTTGCTCTCGGCACCTGGGACAGACAGGATCTGGAGACCATGGCGTTCCGATCCGCCGAGGCGCGCCCCCGGCTGCAAGCGGGAGGCAGTCACGTGCAGCTCCACGCCGAAGCCCATCTGGAAGACCTGAACGGCGCCGGTGCCATGAAGTACGTCAGGGGCTGTTCCGGATTCGCCGGCTTCCCGAAAGGCTCGTTCAACCGCGCTTTCATCGAGGACGTGTCGACCCAAATGACTGCTGCCATCGGCAGCAAATGGCACGAATGGGGCAGCGAGCAGGTCATGTCCAATATTGTGCTGGCCAATATCCCTGGCGCCCGGGTGCTGCCGCACCCGAAATACGGCAACTGCCAGAAAATGACCGCGCAAACGGCGTTCGTCCACTTCATCGGTCCGTGCCGGTTCACGAACGGACGCTACGCCGAATTGGGTCGGCATGTCGTGCGCGAATTGAGCCTGCGGCCCGGCGGCAGCGCCGCCTGAGTTGATTGATGTCCAACCCTTGCTTCCCGTAGAATCGATGACTTTCCTGCTGGCGTAGCTCAGTTGGTAGAGCAGCTGATTTGTAATCAGCCGGTCGCGGGTTCGACTCCTGTCGCCAGCTCCAACTTCCCTCCGCAAGTTGCTCGCTTCTCCGTCGGCGTCGCTGTGCCGGGCGGCGGCCGCAGGCTGCCCCGATCGAGCTTCCAACGTGTTGCCGGGAGTCTGCAGGATACTCCTGCACGATCCCGTGGCGGACGCCTTTCATGGGGATGCGCCGTCCGTATCCTTGTTCAGCTCGACGCGCGTGCGGGGCAGGTACTGGGGGTACTCCCGCCGCAGGAATTCGATCAACTTTTCCCGCACATGGCAGCGCAGGTTCCATGCCTGGGGCGAATCCGGGGCACTCATCAGGGCGCGCAGCTCAAGGGTGTGTTCGTTGGCATTGGTCACCTGCAGCACCCAGGCCTTGCCGTCCCACATGCCCGAGTTCTCCAGGATGCGGTGCAACTCCTCGCGAACGGGATCGACCGGCAGTTTGTAGTCGGCGTAGATGAAGACCGTGCCGAGCAGATCAGCCGTGGTCCGCGTCCAGTTCTGGAACGGGGTTTCTATGAAATAGGTAATGGGCAGCACCAGCCGGCGCAGGTCCCAGATGCGTACCACCACATAGGTGGTGAGTATCTCCTCGATCCAGCCCCATTCGCCTTCCACCACGACCACATCGTCGATGCGTATGGGCTCGGTGAGAGCGACCTGTATGCCGGCGATCAGGTTCGAAAGGGTGGGCCGGGCTGCAATCCCTATCACCAGGCCGGCGACGCCGGCGGAGGCGAACAGTGTCGTGCCGAGGCGGGCCACGCCGGGGAAGGTCATGAGCATCAGCGCTATCACGATCACCGTGATGACCACCAGCGTGACGCGGCGCAGCACGTGAAGCTGCGTCTGGATCTTGCGCGCCGTGAGGTTGTCGCGCTGATCGGTGCGGAAACGCATGGACACCACGGCCACCACAGCGTCGGTAACGCCCATGGACAGCCAACCCACGGCACCGATCAGCCCGATGCTGGCGATGTGCCGGATGCCCGCAGCCACTGCTGGCGGGAGTACCACCACCGGCAGTACGCTGACGATCGCGATCAATGGCAGAATGAGTCGTGCCGGCCTTTCCGTGTTGTCCAGGATGGCGGTGTTGGTGGGGCTGCGGTGCAGCAGTCGACGCAGAAGCCGGAACAGCAACGCCTGTGCGACCAGAGCGAGGAGCACCGCCACGGTAAG
>DATFML010000386.1:0-4266 GCA_035266965.1 Gammaproteobacteria bacterium | reverse complement strand
CTCGCCCAATGTCCGCAGCGGACCTGCCTGCCGAAGCGCTGTTCAAGACGGACACCGGGTTGCTGCGCGCCCGTATCGACGTGGATCCCTCCGAGGGCCGCGTGCGCCGGCTTGCCCTGGCGGGGGATGTGTTCGTGCATCCGTCCGACCTGTTCGAACGCATCGGGCAGGATGCGGTCGGCGCGGAGCTCACGGACCTGCAGGCTCTGGTGGCCGGACGTCTGGACGGTCCCGACGTGCGCCTGCGGGGCTGCACGCAACGGGATGTGGCCGAGGTGGTGGCGTTGGCCTTGGATCGCCTGGACCAGCGCCGGCTGTTCGGGTTCACGGCCGAACAGGCCAACGGTCTCATGGTGCTGGGCAGGCAGCAGGGATTGACTGTCAAAGAGATACTCGAGCGGGCCCGGGTGATGCTGGTGCCCTACTGCGCGAAACCGGTGGATTGCCGCTGGCGCAACCGCGACGGCTGTCCCGAATGCGGCAAGTGCGAAGTGGGGCGCGCCTACCAGCTGGGGCGCATTCACGGCCTGCGCGTGGTATCCATCAACAACTACGAGCACCTGCGTGAGACTCTCGCCGAGCTCAGGGAAACCGGCGTGCAGGCGCTGGTGGGTATGTGCTGCCGGAACTTCTTCATCAAACGCAACCGGGCCTTCGTGGATTCGGGGATACCCATGGTGCTCATGGATATCAGCGGTTCCAACTGCTACGAGCTGGGGCAGGAAGAGCAGGCCTATGCCGGCACCTTCGCCGCCCAGTCGCACCTGGACGTGCCGGTGCTGGAACGGGTGATGCATTACGTCCCCGTGCGCCGCTGATCGTTGACCTGCGGTTGATACCACCCGCCGCCTGCTCGAGGCGGCTCCCCCGACGGACCCGGTCCCATGATCGCTGTCATGTACTATACCTGTGGGCAAACCATCAGGGGTGACGGCCTTCCATGAAGATAAGACCGGGCGCTTTCAAGTACGACTATCGGGGCATGGACGTCGCGTCCATCAAGCGTTCCCTTGCCAACCGTCTGGTTTACGCGGTCGGCAAGGATCCGTTCACGGCCAAACCCCGGGACTGGTACCACGCGCTCGTCTACGCCGCCCGCGATCGCCTCACCGAGCGCTGGATGGATACCATGCGCGCGTATTACCGCGAGGACGCCAAGCGTGTCTACTATCTGTCCCTGGAATTTCTGATCGGCCGCACCCTGACCAACAGCCTGCTCAATATGGACATCGAGCAGGAGGCGCGGGATGTGCTTACGGCCATCGGACTGGAGCTGGAGGCCCTGCAGGACGAGGAGCCGGACGCCGCCCTGGGCAACGGCGGGCTGGGACGGCTGGCGGCCTGTTTTCTGGACTCCATGGCCACCCTGCGGCTGCCCGGTTACGGCTACGGCATCCGCTACGAATACGGCATGTTCCGCCAGCGCATCGTGGACGGCCGGCAGGTGGAAAAGCCCGAGAACTGGCTGCGCTACGGCAACCCCTGGGAGTTTCCCCGGCCCGAGGTTCTGTACCCGATCCAGTTCGGCGGTCGCGTGGTGCAGTACCGGGACAGCAAGGAGCAGCTGCACTGCCACTGGGTGGACAGCGAAAACATCATGGCCATGGCCTACGACACGCCCATTCCCGGTTACCACACCAACACCGTCAACAACATGCGTCTGTGGTCGGCCAAGGCGACCCGCGAATTCGATCTCGACTACTTCAACGAAGGCAACTACATCAAGGCCGTGGAGGAGAAGAACGCGTCAGAGAATCTCTCCCGCGTGCTTTATCCCAGCGACATGACGGACATCGGACGCGAGCTGCGTCTGCGCCAGCAGTACTTCTTCGTCAGCGCGTCGCTGCAGGACATCCTGTTCCGGTTCCACAAGCAGCATGCCGACTTCGATCAGCTGCCGGACAAGATCGCCATTCAGCTCAACGACACCCATCCTTCCATCGCCATCGCGGAGCTGATACGCCTGCTGGTGGACGTGCATCGACTGCCCTGGGAGCGGGCCTGGGACCTGACCCGACGCACCTTCTCCTACACCAATCACACCTTGATGCCAGAAGCCCTGGAGCGCTGGCCGGTGGCCATGATGCAACGGTTGCTGCCCCGTCATCTGGAGATCATCTACGAGATCAACAAACGCTTTCTCGATGAAGTGCGGCATCGTTATCCGGGGGACGTCGAACGGGTCAGACGGCTGTCGCTCATCGACGAGGCCGGCGAGCGCAGCGTGCGTATGGCCCATCTGGCCATCGTCGGCAGCCACAAGGTCAACGGCGTTTCGAGCATCCATACCCAGCTGATGCGCGAGACCATCTTCCGCGACTTCGATGAGCTGTACCCCGACAGGATCATCAACATCACCAACGGCGTGACCCCCAGACGCTGGCTCAACCAGGTCAACCGGCCGCTCGCGCGCCTGATTACAGCCCACGTCGGCCGCGGCTGGGTACGGGAACTCGCGCAGCTGGAGCGCCTGGAGCCCCTCGCTGAGGACGGGGAGTTCCGCGCCGCCTTCCGTCAGGTGAAGCACGAGAACAAGGTCCATCTGGCCAAGCTCATTCACCGGCACCTGCAGATCACGGTGGACGTCAATTCGCTGTTCGACGTGCAGGTCAAGCGCATTCACGAGTACAAGCGCCAGCTGCTGAACGTGCTGCACGCCGTCAGTCTGTACAACCGCATGCGCGCCAATCCGGACGCCGGCTGGGTTGGCCGCACCGTCATTTTCGGGGGCAAGGCCGCGCCGGGCTATGCGACGGCCAAGCTCATCGTGCGCCTGATCCACGACGTGGCGGATGTGATCAACCACGATCCGGCCATTCGCGGTCAGCTCAAGATCGTGTTCGTGCCCAATTACGACGTCACCACGGCCGGGGACATCATTCCCGCCGCGGATCTGTCGGAGCAGATTTCCACGGCCGGCACGGAGGCGTCCGGCACCGGCAACATGAAGCTGGCCCTGAACGGCGCGCTGACCATCGGCACCTACGACGGGGCCAATGCCGAGATGCGCGATGCCGTGGGCGCGGACAACATCTTCCTGTTCGGCCTCAGGCGCGAAGAGGTGGCCGATGTGAGGGCGCGCGGCTACCGTCCCTGGGACATCTATCGGGCGGATCCGGCGCTGCGCGAGGTGCTGGACATGATCGGTGAGGGGTACTTCTGCCAGCAGGAGCCGGACCGCTATCGCCCGCTGTTCGATATGCTGACCGGTGGAGGCGACCGATTCCTGCTGCTGGCCGATTTTGCGGCCTACCTGGAGAGTCAGCGTGCCGTGGATACGTTGTACCGGGATCCGGAGGCGTGGAGCCGACGGGCCGTGCTCAACGTCGCCCGCATGGGGCGCTTCTCCAGCGACCGCACGGTCATGGAGTACGTGGACAGGATCTGGAAGACGCGGCCGGTGAGTCTGGAGTGAGTGCCGGCGAAGGAGGCCGACACTGGTGCGTCAGCGTTTCATGGAATCGAAGAATTCGGCGTTGGTCTTGGTGTCTTTGAGCTTGTCCAGCAGGAACTCCATGGCGGCCAGCTCGTCCATGGGGTGCAGCAGCTTGCGCAGGATCCACATCTTCTGCAGCTCTTCGGGCTTGGTGAGCAGCTCTTCGCGGCGGGTGCCGGAACGGTTGATGTTGATGGACGGATAGATGCGCTTCTCGGAGATCTTGCGGTCCAGATGGATCTCCATGTTGCCGGTGCCCTTGAACTCCTCGTAGATCACGTCGTCCATGCGCGAGCCGGTTTCCACCAGGGCGGTGGCCAGGATGGTCAGGCTGCCGCCTTCCTCGATGTTGCGGGCCGCACCGAAGAAGCGCTTCGGACGGTGCAGGGCGTTGGCGTCCACGCCGCCGGTGAGCACTTTGCCGGAAGAGGGGATGACGGTGTTGTAGGCCCGCGCCAGACGGGTGATGGAGTCCAGCAGGATCACCACGTCCTTCTTGTGTTCGACTAGCCTCTTGGCCTTCTCGATCACCATTTCGGCGACCTGTACGTGGCGGCTGGCCGGTTCGTCGAACGTGCTGGACACGACTTCGCCGCGCACCGTGCGCGCCATCTCCGTGACCTCCTCCGGCCGCTCGTCGATCAGCAATACCATCAGGTGGCAATCGGGGTGGTTCGCAGCCAGCGACAGCGCAATGTTCTGCAGCAACATCGTCTTGCCGGCTTTGGGCGGCGACACTATCAGGCCGCGCTGGCCCTTGCCTATCGGCGCCACCAGGTCAATGACTCGGGCCGTCAGATCTTCGGTACTGCCGGTGCCCCGCTCCAGGC
>DATFML010000385.1:0-7991 GCA_035266965.1 Gammaproteobacteria bacterium | reverse complement strand
AGTTTCGAAGGCGATCCCCAGCGCAGTCCCGTTTACCGGGATGTCAGCAACGGGCTGGCGCCCAGCGGCATCGAGTATTACCTGCCGCTGTTCTTCGACGCCACGGCCACCCTGTTCGACTATCTGCCCGCGGATGCCCTGATCCTGGAACTGCCCGGCACCCGCGATGCGGCCGGGGCCTTCTGGAACCAGGCCCAGGAGCGGTTCGAGCAACGCCGGCACAACATCGAGCGCCCCCTGCTCCACCCGCAGCGCCTGTTTCTGCAGACCGAGGAGCTGAGCACGGCGTTGGCGCCGTTTCCCCGCGTGCAGCTGGAGCGCTTCGAACAGCACGAACCGTCGCCCGGCGTCACCAACTACGCCAGCCGTGCCCTGCCCGATCTGTCATTCAAGGCCCGGGCCCCGCGTCCGGCAGCCGCTCTGGTGCAGTTCCTGGAAAGCGATCCCGGCCGTGTGCTGTTCGTGACCGAATCCACCGGGCGCCGGGAAACCCTGCAGGCCATGTTGCGCGAGTACGGCGTGCAGCCGGCATCGGTTGAGGGGTGGCAGGCCTTCCTCGACGGGGATCAGTCGCTGGCGCTCACCGTAGGGCCTTTGGACAAGGGCCTGTGGCTGGACGAGCCGTCGGTTGCGGTCATCACCGAAACGCAGCTGTTCGGCGAGCGGGTCAGGCAGGAACGCCGCCGCAAACCCAGCCGCGACCCGGAAGCCATCATCCGGGACCTCACTGATCTGTCCATCGGGGCACCCGTGGTTCATGAGGATCACGGTGTGGGCCGCTACCTGGGCCTGCAGAAACTGGCCGTCGGCGGTGTGGAAACGGAGTTCCTGACCATCGAATACGCCGGCGGCGACAAGCTGTACGTGCCGGTGGGCTCGCTGGAGCGGGTCAGCCGTTACAGCGGCACCTCCCCTGAAGCGGCGCCCATGCACAAGCTGGGCGGCGAACAATGGCAGCGGGCCCGGCGCAAGGCGGCCGAACGCATGCGGGACGTGGCGGCCGAGCTGCTGGAAGTCTACGCCCGGCGCGCCGCCCGCGAGGGCTTCAGTTGCCGCATTCACTCCGACGAATATGGCGTATTCGCCAGTACCTTTCCCTTCGAGGAAACCCCCGACCAGCAGTCCGCCATCGAAGCCGTGTTGCAGGACATGGCCTCGCCCCAGCCCATGGATCGGGTGGTATGCGGCGATGTGGGTTTCGGCAAGACCGAAGTGGCCATGCGGGCCGCGTTCGTCGCCGCCCAGGACGGCAGCCAGGTGGTGGTGCTGGTGCCCACCACCCTGCTGGCCCAGCAGCATTTTCAGAATTTCCGTGACCGCTTTTCCGACTGGCCGGTGCGCATCGAAGTGCTGTCGCGGTTCCGCTCGCGCAAGCAGCAGGACGCGGTGCTGCAAGGCCTCGCGGACGGTACGGTGGACATCGTGGTCGGCACCCACAAGCTGCTGCAGGAAGGCATACGCTTCAAGAATCTCGGACTGGTGATCGTCGACGAAGAGCACCGCTTCGGCGTGCGCCAGAAGGAACGACTCAAGACCCTGCGTGCCGAGGTGGACCTGCTGACGCTCACGGCCACCCCGATTCCCCGCACCATGAACATGTCCCTTTCCGGCCTGCGCGACCTGTCCATCATCGCCACGCCGCCGGCCCATCGACTGGCCGTGAAGACGTTCGTCAGCGAATGGGACAACGTCACAGTGCGCGAGGCCTGCCTGCGCGAGATCAAGCGCGGCGGCCAGGTGTACTTCCTGCACAACGAGGTGGAATCCATCGAGCGCATCGCCCGTCAGGTGCGGGAGCTGGTTCCGGAGGCGACGGTGGAGGTGGCCCACGGGCAGATGCGCGAGCGTGAGCTCGAACAGGTGATGCTCGACTTCTATCACCGCCGCTTCAACATACTGGTGTGTACCACCATCATCGAAAGCGGCATTGATGTGCCCAGCGCCAACACCATCGTCATCAACCGTGCCGACCGGCTGGGCCTTGCGCAGCTGCATCAGCTGCGCGGCCGCGTGGGGCGCTCCCACCACCGTGCCTACGCCTATTTGCTGGTGCCGTCGCGGGGTGCCATGACCGGTGACGCCGTGAAACGGCTGGAAGCCATCGAAGCACTGGAGGAACTGGGTTCCGGCTTCACCCTCGCAACCCACGATCTGGAGATCCGCGGCGCCGGTGAGCTGCTGGGCGCGGAGCAAAGCGGTCAGATCCAGGAAATCGGCTTCACGCTCTATCGGGAGTTGCTGGAACGCACGGTGAAGGCCCTCAAGGAAGGCCGCGACCCCGGATTGGACCAACCGCTGGAACATGGCCCGGAGATCGATCTGCGCATTCCCGCACTGATTCCCGACGACTACCTGCCCGACGTGCACACCCGTCTGATACTCTACAAACGTGTCGCCAGCGCCGCCAACCAGGACGAACTGCGTGACCTGCAGGTGGAGATGATCGACCGGTTCGGGCTGCTGCCCCAGCAGACCAAGAACCTGTTTCGCACCACCGAATTGAAGTTGAAAGCCGCGCCTCTCGGCATCACCAAGATCGAAGGGGGTGAGCGCGGCGGCCGGCTGGTGTTCGCTCCCCAACCCCATGTGGACCCCGGCGTGATCATCGCACTCATCCAGAACCAGCCCGACCGCTACAAGCTCGACGGCGCCGACCGGCTGCGCTTCACGGGCGACATGCCCGAACCCGAGCAGCGTCTGGACGCGGTGGCTGCCCTGCTCGCCACCCTTGCCCCCGGAGAACGCAACCCATGAGCCACACGCGACATCCACGGCGGCTGCTGAGCGCCCTGGTCCTGGCGACCGGTCTGGCGACCACCCTGCCGGCGCTGGCGGCCCAGGACAATCAGCCGCAGCAGTTTGATGTGGAAATCCTGGTGTTCGCCAACAACAACCCCGACGATCAGGGCGAGCAATGGCCGACCAATCCGGGCACGCCCGACCTGAACGCTGCCAGCGAGTTCGGTGCTCCGGACGGCCCGACCGAGCTGGGTCCGGGCAGTTTCCGTCTGCGCGCCGACGCGGCCGCGCTCAAGCGCTCCGGGCGCTACCAGCCCATCCTGCATCTGGCATGGCGCCAGGCCCCGGTGCCCCTGAATGCCGGCCACGCCGTGCACGTCCACGGCCCCGGCAACAGCGACACCGTGAACGGCACGGTCAAGCTGTCCGAGGGCCGCTATCTGCACCTGAGCATTGATCTGCTCTATTACCCGGCCGGCGGCCCACCCGCTCCCGGCGCATCCGCGCCCGGCGCCGCCGCCGACGGCACCGCTACGGCTCCAGGGGACACCCCGGCCGATGGGGCCGCGGCGCCGACGGAGCCGGGTGACACCGGGGCTGCCGACTCCGCACAGACGGCCATGCCTGCTCCGAAGGTATGGGTCTCCAATCCCGACGTGTTCCGTCTGCACCAGGAACGCAAACTGCGTACCGGGCGGGTGCAGTACTTCGACCAGCCTCACTTCGGCGTGCTGGCACTGGTCACCCCATACACTCCGCCCAAACCGAAACCCCAGGCGCCGACCGACCATTCCGGCGACAGCGCGCCGACTGACGGAACAAGCGCGCCCGCGAACGGCAACTGAGCCGTTCCCAAGCCCAAAGGGTCATCTGAAGAGGAAGGATCTCGCGGGGCGGGTCGCCCCGCAGCGGTTCAGAGGGTGGCGACGACCTTTTCCAGCAGCCGGCGCACCTTTTCCATGCCCGCCGAAAGATGGCGGTCGATTTCAGCCATGGAGATGGTGCCGTCGCCGCGCCCGGCCGCCCAGTTGGCAAGCACGGCGCAGGTGGCGTAACAGAGCTCCGCCTCACGGGCCAATGCCGCTTCCGGCATGCCGGTCATGCCCACCATGTCACAGCCGTCGCGCTCCAGGCGATTCACTTCCGCAGCGGTCTCGAGTCTGGGGCCCTGAGTGGCTCCGTACACGCCGTCTTCGATGGCGTCCAGGTTCGCCTGCCCGGCCCCCGCCACCAGCTTTGCGCGCAGTTCGCCGCAATACGGCTCGGTGAAATCGATATGGGTGACCTGCGTGAGATCGCCCTGAAAATAGGTGTGCTGTCGCCCGAAGGTGTAGTCGATGATCTGATGTGGAAAAGCGATCAGGCCGGGCGCCATGTCGTTACGGATACCGCCCACGGCCGCCACAGCGATGACCTGCTCGACCCCCGCCTGCTTCAGGGCCCAGATGTTGGCGCGGTAGTTGACCTCATGGGGCGGAATGGTATGTCCATAGCCATGACGGGCGAGAAAGATCACCTCCCGGCCGCCCAGCACACCGTGGGTCAGCGGTCCCGAAGGCTCCCCGTAGGGCGTGTGCATGACCTCGCGGCGCTGGATCTCCAGGGTCTTGAGCTTGGTGAGACCGGTGCCGCCGATGATTGCCAGTTCAGCCATGGAGTGTGCCCGCCTCGATCAGAGCCCGCGCACCGCAAAGATGCCCGCGGCGTTGCGCAGATAGCCCTTGTAGTCCATACCGTACCCGAACACGTAACGGTCCCCGACCTCCACGCCCACGAAATCGGCGTGAATGGGCTGCGGGCGCCGATCGTGATGCTTGTCCACCAGCACCGCGCTGTAGACTGCGCTCGCACCCTGCTCGCGACAGAAATCGAGAATGGCCGACAGCGTCAGCCCCTCGTCGAGAATGTCGTCCACCACCAGTACGCTGCGTCCCTTCAAGTCGAAGGTGGGCCGCGTTATCCAGTGCAGCTTGCCGCCGCGAGTATCGCCCCGATAGCGGGTGGCATGCAGATAGTCGAGCTGGAGGGGAAAATCGAGACGGGTAATGATCTGACCGGCAGGCACCAGCCCGCCGGTCATCACACACAGAACGATGGGATCGCTGTTACCGAGGGTCTGCGTTATCCGCGCAGCCATCCGGTCCAGCGCCGCATCCACTTCGGCCGCCGAATAGAGCCGGTCCGCTTCGGCGAGAACCGTGCGAACCTGATCGGCGGTAACCGTCATCCCGAGGCGGTCGTCGCGGCTCAGTAGGTAAAGGTGACGGTGTCGTCGTCCATAGCCTCGCTGATCACGTAGGCCCCACCGACGGTCTCCTCGATCTCGGGGATCAGGTCGTCGCCCCACAACTCCAGGGTGGGCGTACAGACCTTGAACTTCACGCCCGCTTCATGGGCGTCCTTGATGAAGTCATACACGCTCTTGGGGCTGCCTTCCTGCACGAACAGGTTCTCGGCCACTCCCTTCTTGGCCAGTTCACCGGAACGTCCGGTCATCACCACCTCCACGTCGTATTCCATGGCAGCGGCGACAGTGGCCTGAAAGAACGGCGCACCGAGCTCGGATCCATTGGACGGGTCGGTGTTCACCATCACGATTAGAAGCTTGTCGGCCATACTCAACTTCTCCACAGCTAGTGTATTTGTCGGTCGGGTTCGCCTTGCGAAGACGGGCAATTATAGAGATGTGCCCCCCACAACACCAGCCCGCCCCCGCCAATAACCTATTGCCACTAGGGGTTTAAAGGTGGCTGCCGAGGGCGTTTTCTATGGCGGGCGCGGCGTTGGCCACGCACTCTCGGCCCGCCTCCACCGCTTCACCGCCACGGTGAAATTCCAGCAGACCGATCTCGCTGAGCCTGGGGGTCAACAGCACGTCGGGAGGATCGCCGGCCATGCGGCTGCGGCTGATGCGCACCTGCATGATGTGCACGCTGCGCGTGACCACGTCCAACAGGGACGGCCCCTGCTGGTCCGCCGCCTTCCCGGCCCTCCAGCCCCTGAACCAACCGGTTCCCTGACGCAGGGCATCGCCCATCAGCTCACCCAGGTTCGGCGCCGAAAACGGCGGCGTGGCCGCCGGCAGCTCGAGCTCTTCGGCCTCGTCGTCAACGCCGATACGCCGCCCCAGGCGATCCGCGTTGAGGTCCACCGCCAGCACCACATCGGCACCCAGGGCGCGGCACAGGGACACAGGGACCGGATTCACCAGTCCGCCGTCCACCAGCCAGCGCCCGTCGCGCCGTATCGGCGTGAACAGCCCGGGCAAGGCGGCCGACGCGCGCACCGCATCCAGCAGATCGCCTTCGCGCAGCCAGATTTCCTGACCGGTTTCCAGATCCGTCGCGACCGCACCGTAGCCGCAATCGAGCGCTTCGATGGGAGACGCAGCGAAGTGGCTTCGAAAGAACTTGAACAGTTTCCTGCCGCGGATCAGCCCGCCGTCGAAGCTCACGTCCAGATAGCTGACCACGTCCTGCCACTGCAGCTCCAGCACCCAGTCGTGAAGTCGCTGCAACTGCCCCGCGGCCTGAGCGGCACCTACCAGAGCGCCGATGGACGTGCCACAGACCACGTCCGGCCGGATGCCTTGGGCATCCAACCATTGCAGGACGCCGATATGGGCCCAACCTCGTGCCGAACCGCCCCCCAGGGCGACCCCGATACGCGGTCGGCGGGCGTCACTCACGCGCACTGCCCCAGCGCGGAAAACCCATCCAGGGAAAGGCTCAATTCGACCGCGCCTTGGGAGCAACCACGGCCGACGCCCGCTCGTCGGCTGCATCGCCGCTCAGGCGCAGGCCTTCGGGCACGTGTACCGTGGAGGTGGGGAAAGCGATTTCTGCGCCATGCCGCGCAATGATGTTCTGTATCTTGAACAGCACATCCTGTTTCACTTCGTGATACTCGGTCCACACCGTGGTACGGGTGAAGCAGTACACGAAAAAATCCAACGAGGACGGTCCGAAGGCATTGAAGTTCACCATCAACGTCTGGGCCTGATCGATGTCGGGATGGGACATGAGCAGGTCTTTCACGTCGGCCACGATGGCCTCGACACGTCCGGCGTCGTCGTAACGCAGGCCCACGGTCTCGTAGATGCGCCGGTGGCTCATGCGCGACGGATTTTCCACGGCAATGCTCATGAACGTGGAATTGGGCACGTACACGGGCCGCTTGTCGAACGTGCGGATGCGCGTCAGCCGCCAGCCGATATGCTCCACCGTTCCCTCGATGCTGCGATCCGGGGAACGGATCCATTCGCCCATCTGGAAAGGCCGGTCCAGGTACACCATCAGCCCGCCGAAGAAATTGGCGAGCAGGTCCTTGGCGGCGAAACCCACGGCGATCCCGCCGATGCCGCCAAAGGCCAGTACGCCGGAAATGCTGAACCCCAGGGTCTGCAGCATCACCAGGGCGGCGGTGATCAGGATCGACGCCCGCAGCAGTTTGCTGAGCGCGTCCACCGTGGTGGGATCATAGCGCGCCTCCCGGGCTTCATGCCGGGCCACCACGTTCTGCTGGATATTGGTCACCAGGCGCAGCAGGAACCAGGCGATGGTGGCGATCACGCCCACGTCCCGCAGGGGCGGCACCGCGCTGAAGATCGCGGCGGCGGTTTCCTGCTGCGCGATCTGCGCGGCAAAGGCGATGCCCACGATCCATATCAACACGGTCAGCGGCTTCCTCAACGCGTCCACCAGCGCGTCGTCCCAGGGCGTGCGGGTACGCTGCAACTGGCGGTACAGACGCGCCGTCACCAGCCGCTGCACAAAATTCAGCAGCAGCACGCAGAACACCACCACGAACACCTGCACGATCCAGGTATTCGCGCCGCTCCAGGCGCGCACGGCGTCGACCAGGCTGTTCAGACTCGCGGAAAGATCCATGACCGACTCGTGCTATGGCCGCAATGGACTCGGATGCAGTACACCAACGGTTTCTCCGGCTTACCTTTACAGATCCATGTCCAGCAGAGGCGCGTCGTCGTAGCCATGCACCATGGCCACCGCATCGCGCCAGCGCTGCTGGGCATGAAGGGTCTCCCAGTCAGGGGCGGCCCGCCCGTGCATGCGGGCCAGGCGGGCGTGACCGGCGGGCTCATCATACCCTGTGAGCGCATCGACCACAGCCGCGGCGTCGGCGGGCGCGTTGCACACCAGTACCATGTCGCAGCCGGCGGCGAGCGCCGCCCGCGCCCGACTCGGGCAGTCCCCGAGACCGGCCGCCGCCCCCATGCTGAGATCGTCGCT
>DATFML010000384.1:0-8210 GCA_035266965.1 Gammaproteobacteria bacterium | reverse complement strand
CTGGACGATACGTTATGCACTCTCGCGGAGGCGGCTGTGGACGCCGTGGGGATGCATTACGCAGGCGTTGACCTGTTGCAGGATATCGGCGGCAAGTGGTGGCTGCTGGAGGTCAACAGCATCCCGGCCTGGAAGGGTCTGCAGGGCGTGTGCGAAGTGGATATCGCGCAAACCCTGGCGGACGACTTCCTGGCGTCGGTCGCCGCCTTGGCTGCGCGTCTGGAGGTGGTGGGATGACCATGTCGCCGGTGGACCGCCTCCGGGAGGCTTACCTGGATGCGTGCGAAGCGGAGTTGCGTGCGTTCAAGCCCGGCAACGTCAGCGTGCGCAGCCCCGGTCACGGCATGACGGCCGCCGACTTCCGGCTCAGTGCGCAGGCAAGCGCGCTGCCTTTGGCAAGCCCTGCGGTCGGACTGGGACTGCGCGTCTATCACGCGGTGGCGGATACCCGCCGGGCCGTGGGCTGCAACACCAATCTCGGTATCGTGCTGCTGTGTGCGCCGCTGATGCAGGCGGTACTGGACGGCACGGACCAGGACCTGCGTGCCGATCTTGCCAGGGTTCTGTGCGGTGCCGGCCGGGACGACGCCGCGTGGCTGTACCGCGCGATCCGTGTTGCCGCGCCGGGGGGGCTGGGGACCGCGGCCCGCCACGACGTGTACGGCGAGCCGCCGCGCAGCGTCACAGAGGCCATGTGGCCGGCGGCCCGCCGGGACCGCATCGCATTCCAGTACGTCAGCGTGTTCAAGGACATCTTCGGCTGGTCCGTGCCGCGCATGCGCCTGTTGTGCGAGCGCTGGGGGGAGGAGTCCTGGGCGGCGGTCGGGGTGTTTCTTGGGCAATTGGCGCGGGCCCGGGACACGCACATCGTGCGTCGGCACGGCAATTCCCTGGCCAGAGAGGTCAGTGCCAAGGCGGCGCGTCTGGAGGAGGCGTTGTGCCGCTCGGATTCGCCCGAACAGTTTCTTCCGCGCCTGCAGGAACTGGACGGGCAACTCAAGCGCGCCGGTGTCAATCCGGGCACTACGGCGGACCTGACGGTTGCGACCCTGCTCGCCGTGCGCTTGGAGGACCTGGTGGGCGAACAGCGGCGGACGCAGCCGGGTCCGTCGGTCCCGTACCGGGTAGGGGGACCGTCCCTGGACGGTGCCAGTTCACGTAACTATCAGCGGAAGGAGTAGCGAAATGGCAGTCATCAACAAAGTAGTGGTCGGCGAGTCTCTGGTGGGCGAGGGCAACGAGGTAGCCCATGTCGACCTGATCATGGGCCCCCGCGGCAGCGCCGCGGAGACGGCGTTCTGCAATGCGCTTACCAACAACAAGGACGGTTTCACCACGTTGCTGGCCTTGGTAGCGCCGAACCTCGCCGCAAAGCCGAATACGGTGCTTTTCAATAAAGTCACCATCAAGAACGGCGAACAGGCCACCCAGATGTTCGGGCCGGCCCAGCGCGCCGTGGCCATGGCGGTGACAGACTGCGTCAAGGACGGCACGATCCCTGCTGACGAAGCGGACGAGCTGTTCATGTGCGTGGGCGTGTTCATTCACTGGATGGCCAAGGACGATGCCAAGATACAGGACTACAACTACGAGGCGACAAAGGAGGCGATAAAGCGGGCAGTCGCCGGCGAACCGAAGGCTCAGGATGTCATCAAGCGCGAGTCCGAAGAACATCCCTTTGCCGCGCATGTGTGACGTCGAACAGGGGCTTGCCCCGGTTCGCCGGGGCAAGAACCCTGGGCATGAAAGATGCAGGTGCGGTGGTTGGAGTCGGTGGGAGATAGATCATGAAGTGTCTGGAGTGCAGCGCCACGCTGGAAAGGGTCGATACATATCACCTGTTGAGCTGTTGCGGGTTGACGCTGCAGGAATACGCCATCCGTCATCACCTGCCTCTGGACCAGCTGGTGGGGCCGGACCAGATCGAAGCATCACAACAGGTGCCGCGCTGTCCGGTACCGCCGCACTATCCTTCGGAACAGGCGCGCGCGGTTCTGCGAGGACTGCAGCTTGCCGGCCGGGTTGCCGAGGAAGGGGCCCTGACCGTCATTGCGGGCGAAGTACGCAGCCTGGACCTGCTGCTATGGGACCTGTCCTGGTTGCGCGACTACGGTTTCCGCTTTCGTCAGGATTACGGTTACGGTGACCAGGCCCATCGGGTGGTGGCGCGCAACCGGCTGATCGCGCCCACGGCTCATGTACGTCGCGCGCAGGGCTATCCGGGCTGTCCCGTGCCGCCGCCGGACCTTCTGGACGTACTGGCGACCGGCGTCGCCCATGGTGCGTCGTTGCAGGCCGGCTACCTGTTTCTGGAGGTTGCGGAGCGCCGTGACGGTGTCCTGGTGCGTGAAGAAATGCTCAAGCATCACGGCATCAGTTTCGTGGCACTGGACGGGGCCGAACAGGCGGAAGGGACGCTCCTGCGTACCTTGACCACAGACGATACAGGCCGTCTGCTCGATCTGCTGGGCGGACGGCTGGCCGCCATGCCGGGTGTACCGGAACGGATTGCTGCGCGCACGCCCAGCGCAACCGTGGTCAAGGAACTCGTTTTCGATGCCGCCCATTTCATCACCGATCATCCGGCGAAGTGTTCCAATCTCCATGGCGGCCGGTACGTGCTGCACGTCAAGGTCCGTGACCGCGTCGACCCGTTGACCGGTTGCGTAGTGGACTATGGCTACCTCAAGCGCGTGGTCAATCGGCGGGTGATCGAGCGGTTCGACCACCATACCCTCAACTATGCCGTGCCGGAGCTCGCCTGGCGTTCCAGCACCGAGATGTTGTGTGTATTCATCTGGGAGCAGTTGATCGATTACCTGCCGGGGCTGCAGGAACTGCAACTGTTCGAGACCACACAGTCCTGGTGCATATACTCAGGCCCCGACCTGGCTGAGTTCCAGCGATGCGGACCGAGCCGGCTGCAGCGGCATTTCGCAGAACCTGATCTCGGCGCGTCACCGCTGCGCAAGCTGATTGGACCGCAACCCGCCCCGGGGTTGCGGGCAGTCGATCAGCGGTAGGCGCTCAGATGATTCCCGTCCAGACGACCGGTGTGCAATGCACTGGCGAGCAGTACGCCGCGTACGCCCGCCCGTTGCAGGCGCCGCAGATCGGCCTCGTCCCGCACTCCGCCAGCCGCGAAGACCTGGCGTCCAGCGCTGCGCTCCACGACATCCTGCACCCGTTCCATTTCCGGGCCCCGGCTGCCTGCGATGCGGCCGAGAGACATCACGATGACTCGTTGCGGCCACAGATCGGGGGCGGTGTCCAATGCTGCCGGTCCAATGAAATGACGGCCGCGATAATCGAGGGAGAGCACGGCACCGCGGTCATGGTCGCCGATCATCTGCCGCAGCGCATCCGCGCCGGCGAGAGTCTCGCTTCCCAGCACAGGAACGCCGAAGCCCTGTTCCTGCAGACGCCGGTAGTCGTCCCGATGGCGGATGCCCGCGTCGACCCACAGCTCCACGGCGGGGTGATGTTGGTGCAGGCGTTGGATGAGTTCGAAGTTGTCGCCGGTACCGGTAATGGCGTTCAGGTCGGCGACATAGAAAGTGCGAAAGGCATGCAGAGAAACAAAAGCATCGGCCACCGCGAGCGGATCGCTATCGGGGCACAGACGGGTATGCAATGCGGAATAACTTGAGCGCGCGTTGTCGCCACGGGCGTGCACGGCACGTCCGTCCATGACATCGATGACGGGAATCAGCTCCAAGGCAGACATGTGCGAGTTTTCGTGTATGAGCATATTACCGGCGGCGGCTTGATAGGCCAAGCCATTCCCCCATCGCTGGCCCACGAAGGGGATATAATGCTGCGGGCGCTGGTGGCCGATCTGGCCGAGGCCGGCGTGGAGGTGGTCACGACGCGGGACGAGCGTCTGGCGTCGACGGACCTGCCTGCGCACGTCGAAAACGTCGGTGATACGCTCCAGAAGGACGCGGTCGTGGAGGCGTGTCTGCTCGAGAGCGATGCGGTGTGGCCCATTGCCCCGGAGGCCGGTGGTGTTTTGGAAGCGCTGAGCGAACAGTTCGCACACAACGGGCGTCTGTTGCTGGGCAGCCGGCCTTCGGCGCTGCGTGTCGCCTCGAGCAAACTGCTGACGGCGCGCCGATTGAGCGATCTTGGCGTACCGGTGGTGCCGACATTCGACCCGCGCCAGTCCATACCTCCTCAATATAGTCGCTGGGTTCTCAAGCCGGACGACGGAGCGGGTTGCGTGGGTACGCGCATTGTCGACGGCGCGGACGAGTTGGCGCAGGCAATCGCGGACCTCGATCCAGCGGTCGAATGCGCGGTGCAGCCGTTCGTGGCGGGCTCGGCGGTGAGCCTGAGCCTGTTGTGCCGGGAGGGACGGGCGGCGTTGCTGGCCTGCAATCGCCAGCGTGTGGCCGTGGTCAACGATGCCTTCTGCCTGCTCGGTTGCGTGGTCAACGACGCTGCCGTGCAGGGCGAATACGCCGCGCCACTGGCCGCCGAAATCGCTGCCGCTCTGCCCGGTCTCTGGGGGTACGTGGGAGTCGACCTGCTGCTCACCCACGGGGGCGCCCAGGTGCTGGAGGTGAATCCGAGGCTCACGTTGTCCTACGTGGGACTGAGCAGTTCGCTGGGTAGCAACGCGGCTGCGTTGGTGTTGGGGTTGCTGGATGGAGACTGGCCGGATCCGGACGTGGCGACGCATGCCGTGCCCGTCACCGTGAACCTGGAGGTTCCCTATGCCCCCTGAACCGACCCTGGGCTGGGATCTGGGCGGTGCCCATCTCAAGGCGGCGGCCGTGGACGGGCACGGACGAGTCACCATGGTACGTCAGGTCAGTTGCCCACTCTGGCAGGGCGTGCAGCATTTCCACGCCGCGGCAGATGAGGTGCTGGAGACTGTAGGAGAGGGCGGTCCGGACCGGCACGCGGTCACGCTGACCGGCGAGTTGGTGGATCTGTTCGAGAACCGGCGTGAGGGTGTTCAGCGCCTGCTGAACGCTCTGTGTGTGCATCTGCCGGAAGGGGCGTTGGAGGTGTACGGAGGCACGAGGGGTTTTATGAGTCCCGCGGCAGCCGCCCGTCATACCGGCGATGTGGCCTCGGCGAACTGGTTGGCAACCGCATCGCTGCTGGCGTTGCAGCTGGACGACGGTGTGCTCGTGGACGTGGGCAGCACCACCACGGATGTGGTCCCGTTCGCCCGCCATCGGGTGCGTGCCGAGGGCTTTACCGACCACCACCGGCTGCGCAGCGCGGAGCTGGTGTACACGGGTGTGGTGCGTACCCCGGTCATGGCCATGGCCCGACGGGTACCCATGGACGGGCAATGGGTCCCGTTGATGGCCGAGCATTTCGCCACCGCGGCGGACGTGTACCGCCTGCTGGGGCAGCTTCCGGAACGGGCGGACAAGCTGCCCAGCGCCGATAACGGCCCCAAGTCGGTGTGGGCCAGTGCGCGGCGCCTGGCACGCATGGTCGGCTGCGATCTGGAAGCGGACATGCTCGACCCTTGGCGGGCAGTGGCGGCTCACCTGGCGGAGAACCAGCTGCAGGTCTTGCAGACGGCCTGCGATCGGGCCCTCGCGCGCGTCGGGCTCAACGCTCGCGCGCCGCTGGTGGGCGCCGGGGTGGGACGGTTTCTGGTGAGGGCCCTGGCTGCCCGACTGGACAGGCCCTATATGGACTTCTGCGACCTGGTGGTCGGGTCCCGTCAGCCCGGCGGCGATGATGCGGCCGATTGCGCACCCGCCGTGGCGGTAGCACGCCTGGCCCAGCACCCGGCGACGCTCCCATGAGCCTGCCCGTACTGGTCGAGATCCCCTACCGGGAGGACAGCAGCGGGCTGTTCGAGGCCATTGCGGACCGGCCCTGGGCGGTGTTCCTGGACAGCGGCCGCCCGTACGACACCCAAGGTCGCTACGACGTGCTGGCCTGCGATCCCATGGTAACCCTCACCACCCGTGGTGCGGTCACCGAGATCCGCTCCAGTGCCGGTGCCATGCTGTCGCCCCGGGACCCGTTTGCGCTGTTGCGCGAGCAGCTCGGCCCACCGGTCCCGGGCATTGCCGGACTGCCGTTCTGCGGGGGTGCCATCGGCTATTTCGCCTACGATCTCGCGCGTCGTCTGGAGCCACTGCCGACCATAGGCAGGGACGCCGAGCGGATCCCCCAGATGGCGGTGGGCATCTACGATTGGGCACTGGTAGTGGACCACCAGGACAGGCGCAGCTATCTGGTATCCCAGAATCGCGACCCGGGTACGGCGTCCTGTTGCGAAGCGCTGCGGCGCCTGTTCTCGTCACCGGGCGGGGCGTCGCAATCCAGGGCGTTGAGGATCCTCGGTCCGGTGCGCTCGAACATGACGTTCGGTGACTACGGTGACGCCTTCCGGCGCATCGAGCACTATATCCGGGAAGGCGACTGCTATCAGGTGAACCTGGCGCAGCGTTTCAGTGCCCCGGTAGAGGGCGACCCCTGGGAAGCCTACCGGCGTCTTCGACGCCTCAACAGCGCGCCTTTCGGGGCCTATCTGAGCACACCCTGGGTTCAGGTGCTGAGCGCTTCGCCCGAGCGGTTCCTGCAGGTTCGCGGCGCCACGGTGACCACCAAGCCCATCAAGGGTACGCGCCCCCGCAGCACCGACCCGCTGACGGACCGCGAACTGGCCCGCGAGCTGCGGGCCAGCGCCAAGGACCGGGCCGAGAACCTGATGATCGTGGATCTGCTGCGCAATGATATCGGCAAATGTTGCGCCACCGGTTCGGTGCGGGTGCCGAAACTGTTCGAGCTGGAAAGCTTCGCCACCGTCCACCATCTGGTGAGCACTGTCACCGGCACTCTGGCGGCGCACATTCATGCCCTGGATCTGTTGAGGGCCTGTTTTCCCGGCGGCTCCATCACCGGAGCGCCCAAACGGCGCGCCATGCAGATCATCGAGGAGCTCGAGCCCCACCGGCGCGGTGTGTACTGCGGCGCCGTCGGCTATGTGGGCTTCGACGGCGACATGGACACCAACATTGCGATCCGTACCCTGGTGCATTCGGAGGGCACTGCGCGCTTCTGGGCGGGCGGCGGCATCGTGGCCGACTCCGACCTGGAGGCCGAGTACCAGGAGACCTTCGACAAGGCGGCCGCGCTGTTGAACCTGTTGGGGGCGGGGAACCTGAAGCGGCGGAGCCACCTTCATGTGGGTGGTTAAGCTGGGGGGCAGTCTGGCGCAGAGTCGATGCCTGCCGGCGTGGCTGGATGTGCTGGCCACCCGGGGGGCGAGCAACGTGGTCATCGTCCCGGGGGGCGGACCGTTCGCCGGGCAGGTACGCACCGCTCAGGCGCACTGGCGGTTCAGCGATACGGCCGCCCATTGCATGGCGGTGCTGGCCATGGAGCAATATGGCATCATGCTGCTGGCCATGTGTCCGCAGCTGACTGCCGCCGGCACGCCCGCCCAGCTGGGCCGGCTCACGGAAGGTGACGGTGCCTGTGTGTGGATGCCCACCCGCATGGTGCTGTCCGATCAATCCCTGTCCGCCAGCTGGGCGGTCACTTCGGACAGTCTGGCGGCCTGGTTGGCCCGCCGGCTGCACGCCGAGCACCTGGTGCTGGTGAAGTCCGTGCAGCCACCGGCCGGTCGGCCGGTGTCGTGCGCAGAGTTGCAGCGCCGGGGCATGGTGGATCGGGCGTTCCATACTCACATCGACGAGGCGGCTTTTTCCAGTTGGTGGTGCGGTCCCGACGACGCCCGACGGGTGGCGCTGGCGCTGACTGGAGCGATGGAGCCGGGTGTGCGTGTCGTTGGCGACGGCATGCCGGGGCCGACGGCGGAGTCGCCGGTGCCCGAGTGCCACGGCTGAGGTCAAGGGATTTGACCTTTGCGGAGCGCACGGCGGGGGATGTGGGCGGATAACCCTCATGCCCCTGTGGGACGGGAGTCCCAACCGCCCATGCGGTGCTATAGTTGGGCCCTTCGGCGAGGTGCAGGAACGGTCGACAGGACTTGTCGGAGGACGCAATGCGCCAATCAAACCCGGCTTTGCGCGCCATCGCGGCGACGTTTTTCCGAGCGGACTGGTTGTTGGTGGCGGCCATCATCTGTGTGGCCGCTGCCGCCCCGGCGTGGGCCGGCGAGCCGCAGTTTCCCGCCCATGCACCCTGGTTCAATGTCAGCCGGCCACTGACTGCCCGGGACCTGCGCGGGCACGTGGTGTTGCTGGACTTCTTTACCCCGGGCT
>DATFML010000383.1:0-5335 GCA_035266965.1 Gammaproteobacteria bacterium | reverse complement strand
CAATACCGACTGCAGCCAGATGCCGGAAAAGCCGGCGGGCGCATCGTCGACACTGGCATAGACCACGTGGGCGGCCATCACTCCCGCCATGCCCGCATGCACCAGCCGCTCGAAGGGCACCAGGTCCTCCAGTTCGATGTCGGCGTAGCTGCGTCCATCCACCGGCAACGCCACATGGGAATCCACGTCCACGGCACCGTGGCCGGGAAAGTGCTTGCCGGTGGCCTGCATGCCGGCCGCCAGCATGCCGGCCTGGTAGGCCCGCGCCAGCTCCGCCACCGCCTGGGGGTCCCGATGCAGGGCGCGATCGCCGATGACCGGACACAGGCCCCGGTCCAGGTCCAGCACCGGGGCGAAGCTGATGTCCACGCCCACTGCCCGCAGCTCCGCCGCCATCAGCCAGCCGGTGACCCGTGCCAGGTGACGGGCCCGCTCGGGGTCGCGGTCGTAGACCGGCCCCAGCTGACCCACGGGGGGCAGGCGCGTGAACCCGTCCCGGAAGCGCTGCACGCGGCCACCCTCCTGATCCACGGCAACGAGCAGCCGCGGCTGGCGCGCGGCATGGAGCTGGGCGGTGAGCTCCCGCAGTTGCGCGGGGGATTCGTAGTTGCGGGCGAACAGGATCACACCCCCCACCTGGGGATGGGCGAGCAGCTCGCGCTCTTCCGGCTGCACGGCGGTACCGCGCAGATCGACCATGACTGGACCCAATGACATGAACAGCGATCCTCTCGCGAGGTTGATGTAAACGCCCTCTGACGGCCCGGGCACCGGTCGGGCACCGGCCCCGCGGGTTCGCCTCCCTCAAACCGTATGCAGGCCTTCAGCGCCGACCACGCACGTCGAGCCGATCCCGCAGACGGTCCCCCAAAAGGTTGATCGCCAGAATCACCAGCAGCATCGCCAACCCGGGCGCCAGCACCAGATGCGGCGCCACCAGCAGATAGCGGGTGCCGTCACGGATCATGCTACCCCATGAGGCGGCCGGGGGCTGCACTCCCAGGCCCAGGAAAGACAATCCGGCCTCCGCCACCACCACGCCGGCGACGCCGAAGGTGGCCTCCACGATGAGCGGCGCACTGATCATGGGCAGCAGGTGATGACGCATGATACGCCACTGGCCGGCACCCAGGGCGCGGGCCGCCAGCACATGCTCCCGGTGCTGGACGGACAGCACCTGCGCCCGCGCCAGGCGCGCGTAACCGACCCAGCCCACCGCCGTCAGGGCCAGCACCACATTGTCGATGCCGGGCCCCAGGATACCGGCCAGGGCGATGGCCAGCAGGATGCCCGGAAACGCCAGGAACACATCCGTCACCAGCACCGTGATGCGATCCCACCAGCCCCCCAGGTAGCCGCTCACGGTACCGACCAGCGTACCCACGGCCACCGACAGACCGACCACCCATACCGCCACCAGCAGTGAGGTGCGTGCACCGATCGCCAGCCGGGTGGCCACGGAACGGCCCAGATCGTCCGCGCCCAGCCACACCGCCGGCGACGGCGGCGCCAGGATGCGCTGCAGGTGCACCGCATTGGGATGCACCGCCAACCACGGCCCGGCCAGGGCCATGGCCGCCCAGGCCAGCAGCACCAGCACCGGCAGCGTCATGACCTTCAACGCCGGCCACCCAGCCGAATGCGCGGGTCGGCCCAGGCATAGACGAAATCGGTGAGCAGATTGACCACCACGTAGGTCAGGCTGATCACCAGCACGCAGGCCTGCACCACGGGATAGTCCCGTTGCTGGATGGCCTGCACCGTGAGCAGGCCGATGCCGGGCCAGGAAAACACGGTCTCGGTGATCACCGCACCGGCCAGCAACCCGCCCAGCTGCAGACCCAGCAGCGTGATCACCGGCAGCAGCGCGTTGCGCAGGCCATGGCGCAGCACCACGGCAAGCGTGCCCAGTCCCTTGGCGCGGGCGGTGCGTATATAGTCCTCCCCCAGCACTTCCAGCAGGGTGCTGCGCACCATGCGCGACAGGATCGCCGCCAGCGCGGTCCCGAGGGTGAGCGCCGGCAGCACCACCGAGCCGGGGGCCGAGCGCCCGCTCACCGGCAGCCATCCCAGCCACAGGGAGAACGTCAGGATCAGCACCGGTCCCAGCCAGAAGTTGGGGATGGAGACGCCGAACAGGGAGAAACCCATGGCCCCGTAGTCCCAGGCCGTGCCCGGGCGTACGGCGGCAACGATGCCCAGGGGGAAAGCCAGCACCAGCGCCACCCCGAGGGATGCCAGCGCCAGCTCGGCGGTGGCCGGCAGGCGCTCGCGCAGCAGCGCGGTGATCGGTCGATGGGACTGCAGGGAGCGCCCCAGGTCCAGATGGCCCAGCCGGTCCAGATAGCGAACCAACTGTACCCCTACCGGTTCATCCAGCCCCAGGGCGTGGCGAAGGGCCGCCCGATCGGCGGGCTGAGCGGACTCGCCCAACATCACGTCCACCGGATCTCCGGGCACCAGATGGATCAGCAGGAAGACCAGACAGGCCACGCCCACCACCACCAGGGCGGCGCTCAGCAGCCGCTGGCCCAGCAGGGTCAGCATGCCATGGGCCCACCCGGACGACGATGCATGCGCCTTACCGCCGCCCCGCGGCGCCGCCGACGCCGGTACTCAACGGCGACTCCTGGATCAATACGCGGGTGCCGGCCGGCACCTGATCGAAGAGCTCGATGACCTGGGCATTGCGCATCTTGATGCAGCCGTGGGAGCTGGGCACACCCATTTCGTCCTCGTCCGGACAGCCGTGGATATAGATATAGCGCCGCATGGTATCCACCGTGCCGAAACGGTTGCGTCCGGGCTCCAGACCGCTCAGCCACAGGACCCGGGTCAGGATCCAGTCCCGTTTGGGGTGCTGCGCCTTCAGCGCCGGGCTGTAGAGCTCGCCGGTGGGGCGACGCCCCACGAACACGGTGTTCTCCGGGCAGCCGGCACCGATGCGCGCCCGCACCCGATGCCAGCCCCGGGGCGTGCATTCACTGCCGTTGCGCTCGCCCACGCCGTTGCGGGCGGTGGCGATCCGGCAGTCCAGCACCACCTCGGTCCCGTCCGTGAGCTGCAGACGCTGCTCGTCGGTACTCACCCGTATCAGCAGGGAATCGGCCCTGGAGTTCACGCGCCATGCTCCGGTAGGTTGCGAAGGCTGTCGCACAGGACTCTATTGTGCCGCAAGCGTACCCTGTCCGTCGCCCGCCCCGGCGCGGCCCCGGTGCACCCACTGCAGGCCGTCATAGTTGCCGTCCGTCGCCAGCCGGTAACCTTCGATGCCGGCCCGGCACACGTACACCTGATCTTCGTACCACAGGGGCACATAGGGCAGCTCGGCCAGCAGCCGCGCCTGGACCCGCCGATAGTCCCGGGCCTGTGCGGCCACACTGTCCGCGCGGCCGGCGGCGTCGATGAGGCGGTCCACTTCGGGATCGTCGAAACGCCCCCGGTTGGCGCCGGCCGGCGGCACCGCCGTGCTGTAGAAAACATACCGGAAAATGTCCGGGGATTTGATACCCACCCAGGACAGGCTGTACATCTGGAAGCGACCCGCCTTGATGTCTCCGTAGAACGTGCCCCAGTCATAGCTCTGCAGCTTCACGGCTATGCCCACCTTGCCCAGCTCGTCCTGCAGTACGGTAGCCAGGCGCACCCGCAGCGGATCGCTGGAGGTCTTGTAGGTCAGGTGCAGAGGATGGCCGGGACCGTATCCGGCCTGCTGCAACAATGCGCGGGCCCGCGCCGGGTCGTAGCCATATCCCCGCAAGCCCGGATCCCCCGCCCAGTGGGCCGGCGGCAGCAGGGCATTGGCGGGTCGTGCCGCGCCGGCCAGCACATAGCGGATGATCGCCCGTCGGTCGATGGCGTGGGCGATGGCCTTGCGCACAACCAGCGGGCGGACGGCCGGGTCCTTCAGATTGAAACCCAGGTAGGTGAAATTGCTCCCGGGCCCTTCCTGGATGCGTACGCCGGGCTGACGGCGCAGGTACGCGATGAGCTCGGCCGGCATGTTGTTCTGCAGCATGTCGATCTCTCCGCGCAGCAGCTTGAGCGCCCGCACGGTGGGATCGCGCACTTCCAGAAACACCACCCGCTGGCCGTCGGCGACCCGCTGCAGCACCAGTCGGCTGGTCTGGGGCCAGGCCACGAACCGGAACGGGCCGCTGCCCAGGGGATGGTCCTGAAACGGGCGTCCCGCGGCGATGGACTGGGCCGGAAGAATACCGATGGTCAGGTAGGCGGGAAACTGCAGGTCCGGATGGCTCAGATAGAAATCCACGGTATCGGGATCCGCCACCCGGATGCGCTTTATCACGGCCAGAGTGGCGCGCTTGGGCGAGCCGTTGGCCGGGTCCAGCACCGACTCGTAGGTGGCCTTGACGTCCCGCGCCGTCAGCTCGGAACCGTCGTGGAAACGTCGTCCCTGCCGCCCCAGATGAAAGCGGTAATGCACCGGCGTCAGACGCTTCCAGGTGGCCAGCTCCGGCTCCGGCCGTTCCCGCGCATCGAAGCGCACCAGCCGTCGATACAGCAGACGATTGACCCGTGCCGAGGCGGCGTCGGTGGCATAGCGCGGGTCCAGGTTCGCCGGCGCCTCGGACAGCCCGAAACGCAGCGCCCTGTCGGGTGGGCGGCTGCAACCGCCCAGCAGCAGCGCCGCAATGACGGCCAGCAGGACCGCGCGAACAACGGCCAACGGGCTACCAGTCCCGGTACGGATGCCGCACCAGGGAGACATTGTAGTAACGGGGATCGTGGGACACTTCATCGCCGGCCCAGGGCGGACGTTCGAAAGGCTCATCCTCCCGGGACAGCTCGATTTCCGCCACCACCAGCCCGGCGTTTTCGCCCTCGAACACGTCCACTTCCCAGGTATGGTCCCCATGGGGCACCAGGTAGCGGGTCTTCTCCACCAGCGGGCCCTGGCAGAGGGTGTCCAGGATTTCCTGTCCGTCCTCCAGGGGAATGGGGTATTCGTATTCCTGACGGTGGATGCCCAGAGTGGCGCTTTTGATGTTCAACCGCGCCCGGCCGCCGCCCACGCGCACCCGGATGGAGCAGGACGGGTCGCTGGCCAGGTAACCCTGGCGGTACGCCGTGCCGGCATCGGCGTGGGCGCGCCATTGATCGTTGCATACCAGGAACTTGCGTTCGATCTCCGTTGCCATAGCCTGTGATCCCCACCGTCAGAGCCCGCATGGTATGCCACCGGGTGCGGCTTGTGTAGGGTACACTGCGGTGAGCCCTGAAAGCGCAGTGCCGCCATGACGAGGGGCCGGCACAAGGAGGAACGCAACGTCATGAAAGCCGTGATCATGGACAAACCCGGCGGACCCGAGGT
>DATFML010000382.1:0-3541 GCA_035266965.1 Gammaproteobacteria bacterium | reverse complement strand
AGTTCACGCCGGTCAGATGCTTGCCGTCCTCGTTGGCGCCGCACACGAAGTCGGCCAGGTGGGCGGCGGCCCGGTCGGCGTACACCGGAATGGTCAGGCCCACCGGCCCCAGGGAGCCGGGCGAGCAGCCCACCGCCGCGCGGATCTGCGCCTCGGTGGCGAAGCTGAGCGGCGTGGCCACCGCTTCCAGCTTCTCCGCCTTCACCGCGTTGAGCTCGTGATCGCCCCGCAGCACCAGGGCCACCACGCCGCCTTCGGCGCCCTGGAGCATCAGGGTCTTCACGCATTGGTCCGGCTCCAGCTTGAGATAGGCGCTGAGCTGCTCGATGGTGTGCTGGCCCGGCGTGTCCAGCGTTTCCATCACCGTGTAGGGGGTGGGCCGCTCGCCGGCCGGCGCCAGCGCCTCGGCCAGTTCCACGTTGGCGGCGTAGTCGCCGGCGTCGGAAAACGCGATGGCGTCTTCCCCGGATTCGGCCAGCACGTGGAACTCGTGGGAGGCATGACCGCCGATGGAGCCGGTGTCGGCCAGCACGGCCCGGAATTCCAGGCCCAGGCGGCTGAAGATGCGGGTGTAGGTTTCGTACATGACCTCATAGGTCGCCTGCAGGGATTCAGCGTCGGCATGGAACGAATAGGCGTCCTTCATGAGAAATTCACGGGCGCGCATGACCCCGAAGCGGGGCCGGATCTCGTCCCGGAACTTGGTCTGGATCTGGTAGAAGTTCACCGGCAGCTGCTTGTAGCTGCGGATCTCCCGGCGCACCAGGTCGGTGATGACCTCCTCATGGGTGGGACCGAAGCAGAACTCGCGCTGGTGTCGGTCGCTCAGACGCAGCAGCTCCGGCCCGTACTTTTCCCAGCGCGTCGACTCCTGCCACAGCTCGGCGGGCTGCACGGCGGGCATCAGCAGTTCCAGGGCGCCCGCCCGGTCCATCTCCTGGCGCACGATGTTCTCCACCTTGCGCAGCACCCGCAGCCCCAGGGGCAGCCAGCTGTAGATGCCCGCGGCCAGCTTGCGGATCATGCCGGCGCGCAGCATCAGCTGATGGCTGACGATTTCCGCGTCGGCGGGGGTTTCCTTGACGGTGGACAGAGGGAACTGGGATACGCGCATGTTGTTGGGGCCTGTGGCTGCTCGATGACGGTAAGAATGGAATTCTAGCGGTCGGGCCCCGCCACGGTACAGGGTGGCACCGGCGGCGGCCCTGCCGCCACACGCCGGTTTGACCTTTCACGGGGCGGTTTCGTCTTATACTAGGGCCTGTTAACACTATAGGGCCCGGCCCTTCGGGTTGTGGCTGAGAATCCACCACTCGGCGTTGCTCGTCACTCATTTGGAATGACCAAACCTCGCTCCTCGCGCCTTGATTGGCGGATTCTCAGCCACAACAGCGATGATCCCTATAGTGTTAACAGGCCCCAGCCAGCCGGTCGCAGGCCTGCCTGGAAGTGACTGACACTACGGGCGGACTTGCTAATGGGGAACAAGGACCTGAGGAGTGCGTGTGAGGCGTTCACTGGCGGTAGTGGTGCTGACATGGCTGATCGCCGCCCAGGTGGCGGTGGCTGCAGTGCTGCCGGGGACCGGCGAGAGCGAATTCGATCCCCTGGTTTCCGGGGGCCTGCAAGGCAGGATGGTGACCCTGAAGACCGCTTCCGGCGCGACCTTCAAAGCCTATGTCAGCGGCTCACGGGACGCCGACCGCGGCATCGTGCTGATTCACGACTGGCGGGGGCTGACCCGCGGCGTGAAGTCCTGGGCGGACCGCTTCGCCGGACAAGGCTACCGGGCCATGGCGGTGGACCTGTACGGCGGCCGGGTGACCGACGATCCGGACCGGGCACGCCGTTGGATCGGGGCCCTCAATGCCAAGGTCCTCGACGCCAAGCTCAAGGCCGCCGTGCGGGCGGTGCAGGCGCCGGGGCGCCCGCTGGTGATCATGGGTTGGGGCTTCGGCGGCCGTGAAGCGCTGCGCGCCGCGGTCCGCATGCCCGACGCCATATCGGCGGTGGTGGACTACTACGGAGTGCCCCTGCACGACGCTTCGGAACTGTCGGCGCTGCAGGGTCCCGTGCTGGGTGTGTTCGCGTCCCGGGACACCGGCGTTACGCCCGGGCAGGTGGCGGCCTTCTGGAAGGCCATGCGGGCGGCCGACCAGCCACTGGAGATACACGTCTACGCCGCCGACCACGGCTTCGCTTCGCCTTCCAGCGACGGTTATGACGGGGTGGCGGCGCAGGCGGCGTGGCGGGCGACCGTCGCCTTTCTCCAGCGCTCCCTGCAGTGAGCCCGGGCTTCCGGGGAAGCTCTGCACAGGTCGATCAAGAGGATGATTACACGGCGCAAAGAGGCGAGGAAGCGCCGTTTACGAGTGGTCTGTCGCTTCGCGACCCCGCATTCCGAGCGTCTTTCCAACGCCGTGAGCGCCGCTTCAGCGGGCTGTGCAGAGGTTCCTAGAAGGTTCCGCCGTTCCAGCCCCACATCTTGCGGGGGGCGTCCACGAACTCGATGTAGACCCGCTCGGCGTCCACGCCCAGTTCCTCCCCGGCCAGCCGACACAGGGCGTCGGAGAAGCGTGCGGTTTCCGACTCCGGCAGGCCGATGCTCTTGAGCTCCATGTTGGCCAGCGGTGCGTCGGAACCGGCGAACAGCATGCGGCAGTCCGGTTCCAGGGAGACCATCACGTAGCGTTCCGGTTTGCCGAGCAGTTCGGAGACCAGCGCCGAAGCCCTGGTGGCGAGCGACTGGCACCGTTCGGCGGCGATGGACTGGTTGGTCTGGATTCTCAGCAACGGCATGGGGTCACTCTCCTTTGGCCGGCCCGCAGCTGTTGGCGATCTGCTCCCGGGCCTGCTTGATGCGGCTCTGGATCTGCTGGGAGGAAAGATAGCTCACCGAGCCGTCGGGCATGCGATAGCGCTTGCGCCCGCCGCTGGTCAGTGCCTGCAGGTTGGCGTGGGCAGCCCGGCAGTTGCGGTCGCGGCGGGCCTTCTTCTGCGCCGCCTCCTGCTTCTTCTTGGCAGCCTTGTCATGGGCCCCCTGCTGTTTGTTCATGGCGTCGACCCGGGATTTGAGCTTCGATCGGACGGTATCCGGATCTTCCGCCGGTGGGGGCGCGGGCCGCATGTGCTGCGCCTTGGCGCCGGAAGGCGGCTGCTGGGAATAGTGGACGCCGCCCTGGCTGTCGGTCCATTTGTAGATGGCCCCCTGGGCGGTGGTGCCCGCGGTGCCCACGAGCAGGGCCAGCAAAAGGCCGGTAGATCGTCTCATCGCGCTTGCCTCGACTGTTGTGCGGCTGCGCCCGGGGCAGCCGGTCCGTCCAGTTCCGTCTTTACCATGCCGGGAAGAGGGAAAAATACCGTCCCTGTCACACATTATGGCGACGCCGGCTGGCGCTTTGCTAGGAGCCTGTCGGACTTTCCACACTTCTCGCGGTAAAATGCGAGTGTTGCCCTTGGAGCCTGGTTGCATGAGCCGCTTTCGACCGATAGACCGCGAGACCGATTACCTTTTACCGCCGTCGGTGCAGGACTGGCTGCC
>DATFML010000381.1:0-6613 GCA_035266965.1 Gammaproteobacteria bacterium | reverse complement strand
TGATCGGCCTGTGCAGCGGCTCCCTGGTGGCCTTCACCTCGGCCGGGCGATCTCTCGGAAGGTGCGGGCCCGGATCAGGGCGAGGTGGGTCAGCGCATAGACCAGGCCGCCCACGGCGCCGGCCAGATGGGCCTGGGTAACGACGGCACCGCCGGCGAGTTCCGCGCTGCCGGGCAGCGGTCCCAGCAGATGCTCCCAGGTCAGCTTGGCTGCGATGGCGGCGAGCAGTATCAGCCCCTCCCCGGGATGCTTGCGGAACTGGGCCGGCAATGCGGCCACGAACAGCCCGTGCAGCGCACCCGACAGGCCCACGTACCAGACCAGTTGGGGTTCGAACAGATACAGGCCAAGCCCGACGGCCGATGCGCTGGTCAGAAAGGCCACAGTCCACTGCCACGTCGACAGCAGGGGCCCGAACAGGGCCCATATCAGCGCCAGGCCCGCCAGGTCCATCGCCAGATGGCTCCAGCCCAGGTGCACCAGACTGCCCGTCAGCAGGCGCCACCACTGACCGGCCTCGATGAGCGAACGCTGCCAGCGCAGCTCGGGTGCCAGGCCGGCGGCCTGCAGTGCGATGCACAGCAGGGCGAGCGCCAGGGGCCAGCGCCACCGCCTCAATGCGGCAGCCAGCCGGACGGTCGACGGACGGCAGGCCGTGAACCGATCGGGCCTCATGGCCCCGGGCTGCTGAGACCGCCCTTGCGGGCGGGTGGGGCCGGAGCAGGCCGGGACCGGGTCGTGCGGCCCGGTTGCCGAGCGGGCGTTTCCAGTGGCGGGGTTGATGTGTTCGGCGCGCAATACATGGTCCGTCGGTGGCGGCAGGCGCTCAAACCAAAGTGTACCGCGCAGCGACTCCCGGCGCAGCGCCGCTCGCGGCCTCGTTCAATGGCGGGTAAAGCGTGGGATGAGCCTAATCCCGACTTCTGGGAAAATGGTCCGCAGGGGGCGTCGGCGACCCCGAAGCGATTGAACGGCGGATGGCCTGTGCACCGGTGACGACAGACATTTCCGACATGGCGGGTTTCGCGGCGGACTACGCCGGCGCGCGGCGGCAGTTTCGCGCGGCGGCGGCGCGGGCCGGCGACGACAGACCGGAAGCGCTGTTCCTCGACGACCCTGCCGGCGGCGGGGAGCGCCTGAGCATAGATATTGCCTGGTTCGGCACGCCAACCCCGCGGCGGGTTCTTCTGCATTCCTCCGGCCTCCACGGTGTTGAGGGTTTCGCCGGCTCCGCCATCCAGCATGCGCTGCTGGCGCGTCTTCCGCCGTTGCCGGAGGATGGAGCGCTGGTGTTCGTGCATGCGCTCAATCCCTTTGGCATGGCGTACCTGCGCCGGGTCAACGAACACAATGTGGACCTCAACCGCAACTGTCTCGACGACGGCGACGTCTACCGGGGCATTCCCGACGCCTACCGGCGCATCGACGGGCTGCTGAATCCCGCCAGCCCGCCGGCACGGGACGGTTTCTATCTGCGTGCAGCAGCCAGCGCCCTGCGGCACGGCTACCGGCGTCTCAGACGGGCGGTGGCCATGGGGCAGTATGAGCGGGCGCGGGGCCTGTTCTTCGGAGGAACAACCCTGGAGCCCGGCCTGCGGAGCTACCGGCAGTGGCTGGTGCGGCGGTTTGCGGGCGTGGCGCAGGTCTGTGCCATCGATGTGCACACCGGGTTGGGAGGCTGGGGGCGCGAAACACTGTTCGCCGAATCCGCCGCCGCCCGCGGTCCTCTCGGGAGCGCGCTGGGGCGGCGATTGACCTCGCCGGACCTGCTCGATCCCGCCGCCTATGTGGTGCGCGGCGGGCTCACCGGCGTGCTGCCTTGCTGGTTGCCCGGCGCCCAGGTGACTGCCTTCACCCAGGAGTTCGGCACCTATCCCGGCTTGTATGTGCTGCATGCTCTGCGCGAGGAAAACCGTTGGCACCACTATGGTACGGCCGCCCTGGACCATCCCAGCAAGGTGCGCCTGAGGTCCGTGTTCTGCCCCCGGGACCGCCGCTGGCGGCAGCGGGTCGTCAGCCGGGGCGTGGACCTGGTGGAGAGGGCGGCCAGCGCCTTGTTCGCTCCTTAGGGAACCTCCGCGGGGCCCCCGACGGCGCGGACCGGTGCCGGCCCGCTCCTTGAACCGTCACCGGCACCCCGGCCGGTCGTCCCTGCAGATTCTTTTCCATTCTCCGCCGCCGCCGGACGCGCGTGAACCGGCTGTTTGTGTGTTTTAAATAATTGTTGATTAACAATTTTGTTCAAAAATCGACAAGGCGGCAGCCCCCTGCCTCGGCGCCGCCGGTGAGCGGCGCCGTTTTCCCGCCATTGCGGTGGTGGGTCCCGTGGCGTTCAAGCCCGGTAGTGCTGCGGTCGTTATCCGTGGAAGGAGACACGCGTGATTTGCCGACGGGCCCGGCCGGCGTGCCGGGCCCGTCCTGCCCCGGAGGTAGGTATGGCTATCAGACTCAAGAAGAATATCGGAACGCTGGATATGCTCCTGCGGATCGGGATCAGTGCCGTGCTGCTGTATGCCGCACTCGGACCGGGGCACGTGATCCACGACGACTTTGCGGCCGGTGTGGTAACGGTGCTCGCCACCCTGAATCTGGTCGCCGCGGTGCTGCGCTTCTGTCCACTGTACCTGGTCACCGGAATCAATACCTGCCGTACGGACTGACGGCGCGCCCTCGTGAGCATCCGCACGCAACTGCTGGCAGCCTTCGTCGGGGTGGTGCTGCTGGCGCTCGGCATCTTCGGCACGGTGGCCTATTGGTTGCTGCCGGACGCGGCGAAAAATGCCGATACCCTGCTGTTGCAGCAGTTCGGCCGGGAGATCGGTGACCGGTTGAGCAGACCGGTTGCCAGCGGTGCTCTGAACGATGCCATGCTGACCGCGCTGCGCCGCCGGCTGACCGGCAGCGACACCATCGTGCTGGTGGAGGACAAGCAGGGTCGTCTCGTGGCGGTCAGCGCGGCGGGAGACGCCCGGGTAAAGCAGGATACCGACCGGCTCCTGAAGGCCACCCGCACGGCGAGCAGCCGTGCGGTGCGTAACCACGGGGTGCTGGATGTGGGCAATGCCCGCTACAGCTGGGCCACCAGTCCCATTACCGGAACCCCTTACTCCGTGACGGTGGCCCATCCCTTTACCGAAGAGTACGAGCAGTTCAGCAGCACCCTGTGGGTGAGGCTGGTGGCGACGGGGCTGTTCGTGATGTGGGTTGCGGTATGGGCGGCACTGGTGATCGCTTCGGTCATCGCCCGTCGGTTGAACGAGAAGAATGCGGCGCTGACCTACCAGGCCCACCACGACGGCCTCACCGGACTGCCCAACAGAACGCTGCTGCACCGGCACCTGCAATCGCTGATTCGCAGCGCCTCACAGCACGGGGAGTCCATCGCTCTGTTCGTGATGGATCTGGACCGGTTCAAGGACGTGAACGACACCCTGGGCCATCCCTTCGGTGACCAGTTGCTGCAACTGGTGGGCCAGCGCGTAAGCGCCTCGTTGCGCGCCGACGACATCATGGCCCGTCTGGGCGGCGACGAATTTGCTGTGGCGCTGCCGGCTACCGGCCGCAAACAGGCGGTCACCTGCGCCATGCGCATCCTTCACGCCCTGGAGCAGCCGTTCGTGGTCGAGGGGCTGACCCTCGATGTGAAGACCAGTATCGGTATCGCCGTTTACCCTGAGCACGGTGAGGCACCGGACCGCATGGTTCAGCACGCCGACACGGCCATGTACAAGGCGAAGAAGGCGGGTGTGGGCTACCGTTTCTATGATCCGGACGAAGATCCCCATTCCCTGCGTCGTCTCACGCTCACCGGCGAGCTGCGCCGGGGCATCGAGCACAACCAACTGGTTCTGTACTACCAGCCCAAGGTCGATCTGAAGACGCACCGGGCCATGGGCGTCGAGGCGCTGGTGCGTTGGCACCACCCCCAGCACGGACTGGTGCCGCCCGATGAATTCATCCCGCTGGCCGAACGCACCGGACTGATCCGGCCGTTGACCGAGTGGGTCCTGAACGAGGCGGTGCGCCAATCCAGCGTGTGGCGACGGCGCGGGCTGTACCTGAGCGTCGCCGTCAACCTGTCGGCCTACAATCTGAAGCACCCGCTGCTGCCCACCGAAATCGGCGCCCTGCTGCAGACCTGGGACGTTCCCGCCAGTGCGTTGGTGCTGGAGCTGACCGAAAGCGCCATGATGGAAGACCCGGAACTGGCGACCGACATCGTGCGCCGCATGGACAGCATGGGCCTGCGCATCGCCGTCGACGACTTCGGCACCGGCTATTCGTCGCTCGCGCACCTGCAGCGCCTGTCAGTGCACGAGCTGAAGATCGACAAGTCCTTTGTGATCGGCATGGACGCGGACGACAGCAATGTTGTCATCGTGCGTTCCATCGTGGATCTTGCCCATAACCTGGGATGCAGGGTGGTCGCCGAGGGGGTGGAAAACAGCGACGGGCTCCGTGCTCTGGAAGCCCTGGGTTGCGACGGTGCGCAGGGCTACTACCTGTCCCGTCCGCTGCCGGCTTCGGCGTTGGAGAGCTGGCTGGCGCAGACCGGTTGGGGGCGGGCGTTCACCTCACCCGTGCGTGCCGTCGGTCCGCCGTCGCCCTGACGAGGCGGCGATCAGCCCAGCGCGGGCTCGGGAAGATCGGCGCAGTCGCGGATCGTGCCCGAGTCGTCGACACAGAGAAGCTGCGCATGCCGCCCGAACTCGGTTCCGTTCAGCGCCAGTGCCACCGTCTGCAGCGCACCGGTCTCACTGGTGTTGCCCGCCAGCCCCATGGCTTCGCACAAGGCGAGGAACGGTGGCCGCAGGTAGGACTCGGTCGGGTACTGGGCCGCATCGAGTGCGCGGTCTCCGCGCCAGTGCATGAGGATGTCCAGGTCGGCGGGTCGATCCTTGGTGTGGCGGGCCCGGTCGCTGCGATCACGCCCCAGCCGTTCCTCGACGTCGTTGAAAAAAGCCTTCAGGCGGTCCACGGGCAAGTCTGTTTCAACGAATACCACCGCATTCAGGAAGTCGTGGTGACTGAGGATTCCCACCGGGCGGGTCCTGATCACCGGGCTGACGCCCAGTTTCCCGAACTCAAGGAGCAGTGTCCGGACGATGACGGGAACGTTGCGTTCGGGCTGCAGGTTGCTGCCCACACCCACCAGGTAACCGGGGCCCATTCCCTGCAGAGGCCGCAAAGCACGCTGCAGAGCGCCGCCGCCCTCGCGTCGCGGATGTTGCGATTCGCTGGCCGGAGCGGGTCGCGCTCGTTGCGCGGTGTCGGACGTATTGCGAGGTCTGGCGGGCACGGGCTTGCTTTCGCCTACTGACGGCATCCGCTGGGCTGGGTCATTGCAGGTTTCCGTGATGCTGCCGGCCCGTTGATGGTCTGTACGAAAATGGCCAGCGGCTGTGGGGTAATGTACCACGGGCCCGCACGGGCTACCAGCGCGTGGCCCCGCTTCCGTTCAGCGTGTACGGTCGGTCGTTTTCCGGTGCCTGCCGCGGACTTGCAGTTGCCACTTGCCATGATCGACGCACGAGCTGTGCGGTTAACCGGGCCCGACGGGAGGTGCATCATTTCCGGAGTTCCGGGACGTGGGTGTAACGATTCCGAGCCAACTGATAACTGATAAAGGCGCGTTTCCGGCAGGGCTCTAGCCAGGTGATCCGCGGCGGACAGATCATCCAGGTGGAACAGCCCATTCGTTCCGGGAGGGCTTTCGCGCCGGAAAACTCCACCCGCTGCAGTTGCGCCGGCGCCTCCGGATCGTGAACTTTCCTCTGCGCCGCAACGTGCGGTTCAGGCTTCGTCAGGCGCATACCGCCCACCTTCGCCAACCCCGGTGAGGCGGGTCATCGGCGGATCCGTCCGGGACCGACCGAAAGGCCCCGGGTGCGTTGGTCTTTTTCCGTCGCTACGCCGGTCGTAGACTCTGGCGTGGGGCGTTGTGTCCGGCGATATCGCAGAGTCGATTTTCGGCTCCTAAGGAGCCTCTGCACAGGTCGATCAAGAGGATGATCACAAGGCGCAAAGGGGCGAGGAAGCGCAGTTTACACACGGTAAATGAGCATTCCGAGCGTCTTTGCAACGCCGTGAGCGGCGCTTCAGCGGCCTGTGCAGAGGTTCCCTAAGCCTATTGGGAGGTAGTGATATGTTCATGTACGGGGATGCCGCTCAGTTGCCGACACCCGAGGAGGCACTGCCCGGTCGGGACGAGCCCATGGCGACACCGGAACGCCATCATGTGAACGGCCACCCGTTGCGTGCGCCGTTCCCGGCGGGGATGGAAGTGGCTGTATTCGCCATGGGCTGCTTCTGGGGTCCGGAAAAGCGGTTCTGGGAATATCCCGGCGTGTATGTCACGGCGGTGGGGTATGCCGGCGGATTCACGCCGAATCCGACTTACCGCGAAGTGTGCTCCGGAATGACCGGCCACACCGAAGCGGTGCTGGTGGTCTTCGATCCGAAGACCGTCACCTATGGGGAATTGCTCAGGGTGTTCTGGGAGTCTCATGATCCGACGCAGGGGATGCGCCAGGGCAACGACCGGGGCACCCCGTACCGCTCGGCGATATACACCGCCAACGAGGCCCAGGCCGACGCCGCCGCAGACTCCCGG
>DATFML010000380.1:0-10405 GCA_035266965.1 Gammaproteobacteria bacterium | reverse complement strand
GGCAGCCAGTCCTGCACCGACGGCGGTAAAAGGTAATCGGTCTCGCGGTCTATCGGTCGAAAGCGGCTCATGCAACCAGGCTCCAAGGGCAACACTCGCATTTTACCGCGAGAAGTGTGGAAAGTCCGACAGGCTCCTAGCCATCCCGTCCGGGGGCACGGAGCGCCCCCTCTGCGCACAGCATACCTGTTGGCGCCATCCCGATGGCGTCAACAGGCCCTCAGGGAAGGCGCTCCAGACAACGCGCATGCAATTTGTAGCGCACACCGATCTGAGCCAGCGCTTCACGTATTGCATCGGCGCGAGCGGCGTCCGCCTCTTCCACCGCGAAATGCATCCTGGTCGCCTTCCTGTTGAGCATGGGTGGCGTCAACAAGGTGCCGCGGGTCGCCGCTTCCAGGTCTTCGCGGGTCTGACGCAGCAGATCCTGCCACTCGTCATCCTGCTGCTGTGATGGACGGTCTCCGCCACTTTTCGCCTGCAGCCGTTGCGCAAGGCTGCGCGCCCTGACCTTCATACCCTTGTTCACCGGCGTGTGATACAGGGTCACCACGGTACGCTCGGGAAGGCGGTCGAAGACCGAGATCTCGATGACCGAGTCGGCGGCTTTGTAGGCCTTCTCCACTTTGATGCCCAGTTGGGCCACGCTCCAGCCCTGGCGTTTCTTGCGTTTGAGCTCCTTGCGGGCCTCATCGTATTCCCGCTGGCGTTCGTCGAGACCCTCAATGAGCTCGCGTGCGGCCAGCACCAACGCCTGCCCGTCGCTCTCCGCCATATATTTCCGGGCCCGCTCGAGACGTTCCCGTGACGTCATTTGCTGCGCTTCTGTCAATTTGCCAACTCCTGATTATTGCTCTGCCAGTTGTTCGTTCCCCGCCTCGGCACGTCCGCGCAAGGCCGAGTTCATCGCTTCGAAGCCGACCTGCAAGCGGCGCTTCAACAGCGGCCACAGAAACAGTACCAGTACACCGGTGAATATTTCCCGGTGAATAAACGTTACCCGTGTATCGCTCAGCGCTTCGATCTGGAAAATGTGCTCGCCATCCAAGAACCCCGGGACACCCAGGCGGGCTATCCAGCCGAGCTCCCGGCGCGGACGCACTGTAACCACCGTGGGCTGAATCCGCAGCCGGCGCCCGTCGGGCATGTCAATCTCGACCCTCAACCACGCTCCGACCTCCGCAGTGCCCTCCACACGGCGGATGAGCGGATTCCATTCGCCATAGTGCGCGAAGTCCAACAGTATACTCCAGACCTTTTCGGCATCCGCCTCAATGCCGATTTCCGTATAGAGTTCCTTGCGCACGCCAACTCCACGTCGAGGGTAACCGCCGGACTTCGCCGCGCCGAGCCTGCAGCACGCCACCGCGAAGTATGATGGGCCGCATGTCTTAGCACATCGTCCGCACCGCGTCCAGCGACCTTCCGCCCGCAGGTTGCATCACCGACGGGCTCAGCCGACCTGCACGACGGGCCAACCGGCTCCGTACCCGCGGGCATGGGGTCCGTATTCCTTGCCGGCTCATTCGCGGGCGCGCAGAAAACGCCTAAGGTGCGAGCTGGAAACGGCCGACTGTCCCGGGCTGACCTCAGACCGCCCCCGCCTCCGTCGACTCTTCGGCCAGTCGCCCCAGTGAGTCGCCCTTGAGTCGATAGACCGTCCATTCGTCCTTGGCGGTGGCGCCCAATTGCGCGTAGAAACGGGACGCCCGCTCGTCCGTGGCGAGCACCCACCATTCCAGCCGACTGCAGCCGCGCTCCAGCGTCAAGCGGGCGATATGCGCCAGCAATCGGCGTCCGATGCGTTTGCCCCGCCAGACCGGCAGCACATAAAGGTCCTCCAGATGGATGCCGCAGCGGCCGCGAAACGTGGAATAGTTGTTGTAGAAGAGCGCAAAGCCGGCCGGAGCATCGCCGACGTAGGCAAGCACGACCTCCGCCCGGGGGCGCGCGCCGAACAGGGCATCGTGCAAATCGCTTTCGGTAGCCACCAACTCGTGAGCGAGGCCCAGATGGTCGGCCAGGGCGCCGATCATCTCGTGGATGACGGCCACATCCCCCGCCTCGGCCGGTACGATTCGGATCTGGTCCATCACGGCCTCCTATAGACCCGCCGCTACAACGCTCACCAATGAATGAGTTCTTTGCGAATGTTGCGCACGTGCAGCTTGTTGGCTATCCGGATCATCGGACCGGCCATCATCTGGATACTGCCGACCAGAAACAGCCAGGTACCGTAGTCCTGCATGCTGGGATAGAAGAAGAACACGCTGCCTATCACGAAGAACAGACTGGACAGCCAGTCGTTGAGTATGTGGATCCATTCGTAGGTTTCGTGCAGGTGTCTTTCCCGATGGCTGGGCACCGAGCCGTTCCAGGTCTGAGGGTAAGCGGAGTTTTCATTGGCCATAGGGGATCCTCTGCCTTGTTGAAATTCACTTTTGCGCCGGATGCGGCACTTCCTGAACCGAAAAATTCTTCCCGTCGACCCAATACGCTCAATAGAAGCGTTGGCCGGGACGAAACTCCTTGCTGGCGGCGAAACGGGCCCGCTGGGCGTCCGACTCCAGCCGCCCCTGCAGTTCGGCGTAGGCCTCTCTGGCCCAGGGATAGTCCTTGAACAGGTCCACTGTGCCTTCCACCCAGCGCAGTCCTTCTTCCGGCTCCTGCACGCCCTCGCCGGCGAGCCGGTAGAGACTCTTCTGGCGCTCCACATCGAGACCGTAGGAACGCAGCCGCCGCACCAGCTGTTGCGCATGCCCGCCCGGGCGACAACTGCGGGCCGCCGTCTCGAACAGCGCTGCCGCGCGCTCATCGTCGCCCAGCCCGCGCCGGAGGTTGCCCACATGCGCGTAGTCGAAGTGGTCCTTGCAGCGGGATGCCGCCGATTCCAGCAACCGGGACGCCCATTCCCTGTCGCCCAGGTCCTCCTCCACGGCCGTCGCGAGCTTGGTGTAGTCCTCCGGCGCGATCGCCTGCCGGCGCTCCAACTGTTGCACCCGGCCCTGGTAGTAGCTTCCGGCGGCGTTCCGGCCGGCATCCTTGTCCTTCATTTCCTGCGCAGCCATCCGGCAAAGCTCGCGCAGCCAGGAGAAATGGTCGCTGTGTTCGGCACAGAAGTCCATCAGACGACGGGTCCACCGGCCGTCCTCCAGGTAGCGGTCGATGGTCAGGATCAACAGCCGGTAATTGTCGAAGTTGTAGGCATCCGCTCCCAGACGCTGCTCGGCCGCGCCAAGCAGTTTTGCCGCATAGTAGGGATCTTCCAGTTCCGTCATGGCCCGTTGGGCAAGATTCAGATGCTGGCGGAACGTGGAAAGTTCCTTCTCCTTTTGCTGGAACTCGGCATAGCGGGCCTGGTTGGCCTCCCGCTTCTCCAGCTTTTCCCGCACCCGCGCGAGGCGTTCGGCGTCATCGGAAAAGTGCCTGTCCACCGCATCCTTCACACGACGCATCTCGTCCACACGGGTGACCCGCTCTTCGGCCGCCGATGCCAGCCGCGACGCGAACGCCTTGTCCCCCAGCAGGCCCACGACGCTGTCGGTCACCTGCAGCAGCTCCGGCGTGGACTTTGCGTAGTCAGCCGCTTTCCAGACAACCGCACGGGACAGATCCTTGTCGTTCAGCCCCGCCGACGCTTCCACCAGCTTGGTGAGCGCACCGAACTCGTCGGACTGGTCGAGGGCCTTGCGGTACAGGCGTTCGGCCCGGCCCGTGTCGCCGAGATTCTTCACCACTTCGCCGGCCATGGTTATGAGCTCGTGGGAGGCCGTCAGCTTGTCTTCCGCCTTCCGGAGCAGTTCCTTCCCGTAGTCCGGATCCGCTGGCGACTCCAGGGCCTCCCGCGCCAACCGTGCCAGGTCCTCCGCGCCCGCGCAGTGGGATTCGCGGCTTTCAAGCGTGGTTCTGCTGGCCATGCAAACGCCTCCTTGCTTGCGTACGACGACGTGACCTGCGGGAAAGACCACGAGTCCGCGCTGACCTCCACTGCCTATAATCTAGCCGAGCGGGTCACGCTGTTGGGAGTCGCCGCCCGGTGGCGCGCCGGGTGGCCGACCGCCGCGGGCGGGGTCTTGCAGCAAGCCGGGAAGTGTCCCAGAACAAGGGAGCCGATCGGCCCGCGTCAGGAAGCGTCAGCGACCGCAGAAACCCGTCGGCCAAGCCGGGAATGAAGGCGCTGCAGCCGGTGCCCATGCGCCGGATTGACCGGCTCTATCAGCGCGAGGCGTTCAGCATAGCGCAGGGCTTGTGCAAAATCCCCGCACACATGCTCGTAGAACTTGCTCAGCCGTTCCAGAGCTTCGAGGTCGTCGTCAGCCGCCAACCGCTGCCAGATGGCGACCGCCGCCGCCCAGTCCCCCTGGTTGCGATGCAGCCGCGCAAGCTCGTTCGAGCCGGCAGGACACAGGCTTTGGGCTCGGGCCTGCAGCACCGCGAGCGCGGTGGCGACCGCTCCACGTTCCCGTTGAAAGCGGGCCACCGCCAGGGGATCGCCACCCCAGGGGCCCGGATCGCGGTACACCGCTTCCAGAACCGGCAGCAGCGCCGCCAGGGAAAGCAAATCCCAGCGGTTGTGTTTCGCCACCCCCGGCAGCAGTGCCATGGATCCGCGCCGCACCCAGTCGAACCACGCCTGGGGCGCCATGGCACCCGGCAGATCGTGGTGGCGGTGAAACGCCAGCAACCGCTGCTCGGCGCTCTGCAGACGGCAGTCCGGCCAACGCCGTGCAAACACGCGCCGGGTAGGATGCAGCAAATCGATTTGAGGCAACGCCGAGAAGGGATCCCTGCCGCCCTTGAGGCGATAGCGTGCGGCCAGCAGGGGCACATCGAAACTGCGCCCGTTGAAAGTGACCGCAGCCTGGCTGCCGACCATCCACTGACGCGCCGCCTCCAGCAGAGCGGCCTCGCCGCTGAAACGGGTCAGCACCCATTGCATCAGCTCCAGACCCGCCGGGCCCAGCCGTGCCAGCCCCAGAAGAAACACCACCGTACCGGTTCCGCCGGCGAGGCCGGTGGTCTCGGTATCCATGAACACCAGATCCTCGATGCCCACCGAGGGACCGGGAGCCAGCGCGTCCAACGATGTCGCGAACGCCTCGCGCAAGCCCACGCGGCCATGACCCTGGTCCAGGGCCAGGGTCTCCCCCACGGCGATGACACCTTCGGCGATACAGGCACCGCCGAGCCGCTCAGCCAGCACCGCATCATCCTTGTCGCTCCGCTCGCGGCCGGCGCCGCGCAGGCGCTGCATCCGCTCGCCCAGGTCGGGTTGCACCGGTGCCGACTGTGGCGCTGGCGGCTCGGTGGAGCGCAGCTTTTCGAGCCTGTCTCTAAGCGCGCTCATGACCGCCATGCCCGCACGCCAGCAGGTCGATCACCCGCAGGGCAGCGGCCTTGGGCGACCCGCCGCGGGTCTCTTCACTGGCCAGGATGGGTCCGACACACGCCGGACACCCCTGCCGGCAGCCGCAGCCCGTCACCAGGGCATGGGCGCCGGCCAGCACCTTGTCGCGCAGATCGAACAGCGGGGCCGACAGGCCGACTCCGCCCGGATAGTTGTCGTACAGGAACACGGTGGGCACGAACCCATGGCGATCGGCTTCCACCGGTTCGCCATCGGCACCGCGCATGCGACCCCGACCGTCGGCGTCCACGGTGGCAAACCAGGTGCCCTGGCCGTCCCCTACGGCGCGGCCCAGGTCGCGCAGCTCGGACATGGTGAGCAGCGCCGCCACCGAATGCATGGCATAGGCGGCGCCGAGAAAACCGTCCAGGGCCTGCCAGCGGCTTTCGAAAGCGGCCTCCAGGGCGCTGCTGTCCACCTGCCACCACACCGCCGTGGTGTGCATTTCCTGATCGGGCAGATCCACGTTGCCGTAGCCCACGTTGTCGTGGGTGTAGTAGCGGATCTTCTTGTAGCCGGCCACCCGCCGCACCACGTGCACCTCGCCCCGGGCGCAATGGGCGCCGCTGGCCGAATCCCGCTCGAAGTCCTCCAGGATCTTCAGTCGCGTGTAGTCGATGGCGTCGGTGTAGTAGTCCGCCTCGGTCCGGCGCACGAACGCCTTGCGCCCTTCCCAGTCCAGGCGTTCCACCTGCCAGGGTCTGGCCTGCACCATGTAGATCGCGCCTTCATAAAGCGTCACCGGTGCGCTGGTGTAGTCCACTTCCGCGATCACCTGTTTGCCGCCGTCGGTGATGTCGATGACCACGAAGTTGCCTTCGGCCACCGAGCGCAGGCTCACGCTGTTGGCAGGATAGCTGTCGTCCATCCAGTGCCAGTGCTCGCCTTCGCGGTGCAGCACGCCTTCCTCCTCCAGATAGGCCAGGCATTCGGAAAGATCCTCCTTCCCGAACCGCTCGCCCTGACTGAACGCCAACTCGAAGGCGGCACAGCGGATATGATCCATGAGGATCAGCAGTTGGTCGGGATCGATGCGGGCGTGTTCCGGCGACGCCCCCAGGAAGAAATCCGGATTGCGCACGATGTACTGGTCCAGGGGTTCGCTGGTGGCCACCAGCACGCCCAGGGCCGGCCGGTTGCGCCGCCCGGCGCGGCCCAGGCGCTGCCAGGTGCCGGCGATGGTGCCCGGGTAGCCGTTCAGCACGCACACATCCAGAGCGCCGATGTCCACCCCCAGCTCCAGAGCCGAGGTGGAGATCACGCAGTCCACCGAACCGGCCCGCAGCTTGCGCTCGGTGTCCCGGCGCTCGGTGGGCAGATAGCCGCCCCGGTAGGCCCGCACCCGTGGCGGGTGGCGGGGGTCCCGGTCGAACACGTCCTTGAGGTACTTGGTGAGCACCTCCACCATCAGCCGGGTCTGGGTGAACAGGATGGTCTTCAGCCCGCTCTTCACGGCATAGCGGGCGATGCGGGTGGTCTGGGAACGGGCCGAGGCACGGATGCCCAGATCGGGATTGATCACCGGCGGGTTCCACAGCAGCAGCTGCTTCGCCCCCTGGGGCGCGCCGCTCTCGTCAATGGTCCGCACCGGCGCTTCGATGAGCTGCCCGGCCAGTTCACCGGGATTGGCGATGGTGGCCGAGCACAGCACGAACACCGGCTCGCTGCCGTAGAACCGGCAGATGCGCCGCAACCGGCGCAGCACGTTGGCCACGTGGGAGCCGAACACGCCCCGGTAGGTGTGCATCTCGTCGATCACCACATAGCGCAGGTTCTCGAAGAACTGGGCCCACTTGGTGTGGTGGGGCAGGATGCCCTGGTGCAGCATGTCCGGGTTGGACACCACGATGTCGCCGCGGGTACGCACCGCCTTGCGGGCATCGCCCGGGGTGTCGCCGTCGAAGGTGTACGCCCGCACCCCCAACTCCCCGGCCCGGTTCAGCTCCAGGATCTCGGCCACCTGGTCCTGGGACAGGGCCTTGGTGGGGAACAGGTACAAGGCCTTGGCCTTGTCCTCCAACGCCGCCTGCAGCACCGGCAGGTTGTAGCACAGGGTCTTGCCGGAGGCGGTGGGCGTGACCACCACGGTGTGGCGGCCGCTCCGCACGGCCTCCCACGCCGCCCGCTGGTGGCTGTACAACCGTTCCAAGCCGCGGGCGCGCAGCGCCTGCACAAGGCGGGCATCCAGGTCCGGGGGAAAGGGATCGTAGCGAGCTTCCCTCGCCGGCACCACCAGCTCGCCGGTGATACGGCCCCGGTACTTGCGCTTCAGGCGCGTCACCAGGCGGGCGACGCGATCCGGCTCCGGGGTGGCGGTTTCATCGGGGACCTGGGCGGCGGGCAGGGACATGAGGCGTTCTCCATCCGTTCTCTGTCGTGATACTATAGAACCGATGGAGAACAGACAAGCCATGACTGCTGACCTGACACGACGGCAGAGGGAGATCTACGAATACCTGCTGCAGTGCGAAGCTGAAGGCAGCCCGCTGCCCACTCTGGATGCCCTGTGCGAACAGTTGGGGCTTAGCTCCCGCGGTTCCCTGCACAAACAGATCCAGGCCCTGGTGGCCGCCGGCCTGGTGGAACCCATGGCAGGCAAGCAGCGCGGCATCCGGCTGTCCCATGACCGCCGCGAGGGCGAGGACACCCTGCCCTGGCTGGGCTACATCGCCGCCGGCAGGCCCATCGAAGCGATCCCCAATCCCGAGCCGGTATCGGTACCCGCCACGCTGCGCACCCGCCGCCCCTGCTACATGCTGGAAGTGCGGGGCGATTCCATGATAGAGGACGGCATTCTGGACGGCGACCGGGTGATCGTCGAGCAGCGCGACAGCGCCCGCAACGGAGAGGTCGTGGTAGCCCTTGTGGACGGCCAGGAGGCCACTCTCAAACGCATCGAGCAACGGCCGGGGGCAGTGATTCTGCACCCGGCCAATACCGCACTGACGGCGCAGCACTACCGACCCGAGCAGGTCACCATCCAGGGGGTGCTGGTGGGCCTGATGCGCTCCTACCGCTAGTCCTGCCGCCACACCAGTGAAGGGCGCAGCATCCGACCTGAAAGAGCGTCAATGCCCCGGGAGCTCGGCAATGCCCTCGTACTGCTGATCCCGCATTCATCACTTAGAATATTCTGACTATGTGCGGCCGCTTCACTCTCGCCACGCCCGCCGAGCGCATCGCCGAGCATTTCCGGCTCGCCGCGGTGCCCGTCCTGCAGCCCCGCTACAACATCGCCCCCTCCCAGAGCATCGCCGCCGTCCGCGCCGCCGGCCCGCAACGGGAGCTGGTATGGCTGCGTTGGGGACTGGTGCCCGCGTGGGCCAGGGACCCGAAGGTCGGCTACAGGATGATCAACGCCCGCGCCGAAAGCCTGGCCGAACGGCCGGCCTACCGCACCGCCTTCCGGCGCCGACGCTGCCTGGTACCGGCCGACGGCTTCTACGAATGGAAGGGTACGGGGCGCGGCAAACAGCCCTACCATATCCGGCGGCGGGATGGCGGTCCCTTCGCCATCGCCGGGCTGTGGGAGCACTGGCAGAGCCCCGACGGCGAGGTCATCGAGTCGGTCACCCTGGTGACCACCGCCGCCAACGCCCGGCTCGCGCCCCTGCACGACCGCATGCCGGTACTGCTGGCGCCTGCGACGTACGGGATATGGCTGGACCCCGAACTGCACGATACCCGGCCTCTCGCCGCCCTCTTGCAGCCCTGCCCCGATGATGCCCTGGTCACCCGCCCGGTCAGCCGGCGGGTCAACGACCCCCGGGAGGACGACGCCGGTCTGATCGAAGCGGCGAACGAACCGGACCGAGGCGTCTGATCCCCAACCACACCGTAGGCTGGGCTGAGCAACGCGAAGCCCAACGACCGCCACCCGCCCGTGCGCTCGAGCCGATCACGCGGCGGCCCCGGACCTCGCAGCAACCACGAAGTTATCCCACCGGCTGTCCGCTGCGGTTTCCCCTGTACGGGACCGGCCTCAGGGTGCCGTATAGGCGTACCCTTGTTCCTGCAGCTCGATGATACGCGCCACGCCGGCCGGCACGATGCCCACCCCTTCCGTCAGGGTCGGCTTCTTGCCCGTCTTCCGTTCGATCTTGGCCATGGTGTTGGCACAGGCGCTGAACTTGACGTTCTGCATGGCGAGGCTCTTCACCCGCAGCGCTTCCGGACTCTTGGGGGTGAGAATGGCCAGCCCACGGCCAAAGGCGACGATTTCGATTTCCACGTTGTCCAGCCCGTACAGGCGCTGGAGATTGGAAGCCATGTTCAGCGCGATCTTGTGTTCCGCCGGGTCCGGATGACTCACCTGAATAACCACCTTGTGCACCGCCTGATCCTGAGCCTGCACAGCGGACGTCCAGCCTGCGAAGGCCGACAAGACCACCAGCAATAGCCAGAGCTTGCGAAAGGCCAAACAACGGGAATCCTTAGCCACCATTTCCATCATCGGTTCCTCTTTGCTGCCGTCACGACAATGTGTCCCCGTTACTATACCTCCGGATTCACGTTTATTTCACTTTTCTCCGAGGGTCCCTCGCGGCACCCTCCCGGCCTTCCGCGTTTCCTCTCCCACCCCGTCCACGATCGCGGCGGCCGTGTTCGGACAAAGAGCCTATCCGGATTTGGCTTTGTTTTGACGGCTGTCGAGAGGGCTGCCCTGGGGCTGTAGAGCCGGATTATGCTGTGGCGGACTACGGCCAACAGCGGTCGCCTGACGGGAGGGAGGGAGTGAGCGACCGCTGGGCACGCGGAAGCGGTCGCTCCTTAGGTCTCTGCGGACGTAAGAATGGGGTGCAGGTCAATTCACCGACATTGGGGCTAAGCTGGGCCGGATCGTATCCATCAGGGGAGGTTGTTGCCGTGACGAAGCGTGCGCTGTGGTTGTTGATCTGCATGATGCTCGTTGCCTGCTCGAAGGCACCGGGAGCCAAGGATACCGGCTATCGCGGGATCCCTTGGGGCGCCGATGCCGGCGCCGTGGCCAAGACACTC
>DATFML010000379.1:0-22379 GCA_035266965.1 Gammaproteobacteria bacterium | reverse complement strand
GGCGACCGCGGCCTGCCGGTACCCGTGGACGGCCTTGTCGGTGTCCCCTTGGTGGGCATAGTGAACCCCCAGCCAGGTCTGAGCGACCGGGTCCTGTGCCGCGCCCTGTTCCAGAACGGCGAGCGCCTTGCGGTCGCCGTGATCGGCTTTGTGCGCCAGTGAACGCCAGTGGACGAACGTGCGCGTGATGCGGAAACGCGTCGGCGCCCCCGGCCTTGGAACGGACGGTGCAGCACCTTTGAGGACGCCGGCCCGCAGCGCGGCGGCGCGCACATCCAGCAGGCCCCAGCCGTAATGGGGATCCCATCCGGGGTTTCGCGCCTGTGCAACGGCACTGTCCCGGAGCAGCGTGGGTACATGGACAGCCGGGACCTTGGCGGACAGCAGCAGGGCGGCGGCACCGGCCGCTTCAGATGCGGCGGCCGCATCTCCCCTGAAAGGCGCCAGCCGGTAACCGGAAGGGCCGGCGACATGCACCATGATCCTGTCGGGGGCGACCAGTGCCGGTTGCTGCCAGCAGCGGGTGTGGGGCAGGCGGCGCTGGCGCCCGCTGGCCGTGTCGTGTGCATAGTCCTGGCATTGGGGCCCGGCGCTGGCGGAGGCTTCCAGGACATAGCGATTTCGATAGCCGGTATGGGGGTCGACGGGGCTGACCGCAATCGCGTTCGGCATGGTGGCCGCAATGCCCGCCGCCCCCGGAGTGGCATAGCGCAGCTGCCAGGGGCGGCCGGGCGCGGTCGGGTCGACAGCGATGAGTTTGAAATGCAGGTGCGACGTGTCGGTGGGCGCATTGAGAAGAATCGCGATACGCAGCTGCCGGGATTTCTTGCCCGGGTTCGTGTATTGCACCGACTCCAGGGGGCAGGGCCCCTGGTCGCTGGCCAGCACGTCGCCCGCTGTCGTCAGCAGCACCAGGGAGATTTCGTTGTTGGCCACCGCACAGGCGTCGGTGGAAGGATCGTGATTGGGGTCATCGTTCCAGCCCAGAGCGATGCGGGCGGTGGCCCCGGCCGGCAGCGTGAACCCGTTGTACGGATCGTGGGGATCACCCACCGATGCGCCGAAATCCTGTGCTGTGTAGTCCTTGTGTCCGACGGCCAGCGTGGTCGCGCTGTAGCCGGCCTGGTAGTAGCCGCCCCCGTCGGTGCCGGCGCCCGTGAAGAACAGTACCGCCGGAAAGCGGGCATGGAGCCGGCGGTAGCCGACGGCCTTGGTGCCGGGCCAGAACCGCACCGGTTGGGGGTTCACGTCGTCGACGATGACCTGGGCGTGAAAGCGGGCGATGAGCGCTCGGGCGCAGGCGACCGTCCGGCTCGCGTCGCCGGCGGCACAAAAACCCAACTTCGCCTGGGGGGCGATGCCGTGCACCACCTGCAGCATTCGGGCTCCCTGATCCCCGCTGCCGGACCTGGCGCTCAGGGTGGCGACCTTGGGCGGCAGGATGCCCGCTTCGGTCATGCCGTGAAGGCTGCGGGCGCCCCGCGCAATGATGCCCACGGAAACCCCCTGACCGCGGAAGCCGGCCTGGTGCAGAGCGGCCACGTGAAGGATACGGGTTGGGGTCGGAAAAAGGTTGTCATTGCCCGCCGTGGCACGGGCATTGGCCGGCGCCAGAGCCGCCAGCAGCGGCGCCACCGACAGCCAGCACGCCAGCGCGGCAATGATGCGTCGTCCCCGGGCCGCCAAACGAGGCGGATCCGACGACGCCGGCGGCTTCCGGTGGGTCCGTGGATTGGTGCTGCTCGACGGGCAAGGAGGTCGATAGGTGGTCATGCTGCCAGGGGTTCGGGGCGGCTTGGGCGCAGAATCATCGCCTTTTTGTATACGATCGGGGCGCTCAGGAAAAGCAGTATCGCCATCGGCGTAAAGATAGCGTCAAAAGCCCCCGGGGTGCCATGCCGCGGGTTGTTTCACGGCGGTTCGGGCCAGCAGGAACATGGCCGCATTCCATGACTGTCCGGTCATGCCGTGGGCGTCCCCGGAGCGCCCGTGAAACCACTCGCGGAATGACCATTGGCCGACGGCATTGGCCTGAGCCAGTTTTTCCAATGCCTGCTGCGCTTCGCCCTGACGGCCCAGCATGCTCAGCACCATCACCCAGAACCCGCCGATGAACGGCCAGCAGCCGCCGTTGTGATATTGAAACTCCAGATTCTGCTGGTGACGTTCCATGTAGGCGCGCCAAAGGGACGAATCGCGGGCGATGGGCTCGCAGGTGGCGCGGACGGGCCAGGGCTCATCGATCCGGGCCGCCTCCAGAGCATCCATGACCTGCCTCGTGCGTTCCGTGTCCGCCAGTCCGCACAACAGGGCCAGCAGGTTACCGAACACGTCCCCCTCCTCGCCCCAGAATGAGAAGTTCACGAAGCTCAGGTAAAGGTCGCGGTTCGCGGAACGACTGCGCACATAGTGGCGCAGCAGGCGCAAACGGCGGTACTCGGGGGTGTGGGCCGTGAAGGGGTGAAACAGATGGTTGAAGTGGTAGTGGGTTTCCCCCTGGTGGGCGACGCCGTACAGGGTCTTCACGTAATACCACAAGGCGTTGCTGTACAGCACAAAGCCGGAGCGGGGCATGATGTCCGCCCAGTCGCTGGCCTCGTCCTGGCGCAGCAGAAACAACCGTGGGTGCTCCTGGCAGCCAAGCCATAGCAGGGCGCGCTCGATCTGGGGTTGAAGCGTGTCCCGCAGCCTCAGGTGCGGGTGCTCACGGTCCACGTGATGCACGGCGATGAGCCACCACAGGCTCGCGTCGACGCAGCCCACGTACCAGAAATCCGAGTCCTCGCTATCGGGGTCCACATATTTCGGTATCTGGCCGTTGCCGGCCTGATGGCGGGCCAGGGTGATCAGGCTGGCGTGCGCGGCGGCCTGCAGGCGCTCATCGTCGGTGCGGATCATGGCCAGCGCGCAGATGCCGGCATCCCGGGCGAAGATGCGCGTGTAGCGGCGGTTCTCGGCGGCCGGCGTGCGGGTCGCGGCCATGATACCGGCAGGGATGCAATTGCGCCGCAGCAAAGCGATGGCTTCGCGGCTGCAATCTTCAATCAGGGTGTCGGGCATGGTGCAGGCATCCGCTGTTGCGGCGCCCAGCTTAGCAGAATTCGGCTTTCGGGGACCTTTCGGAGTCCTCGTTACCACGACCGGGGTCGGACCAGACCTACAAGGATAGCCGGGTTCGCCTTACGTGACGGGGGGAGCGTAGCGGACAGGCCTGCCGTGAACTCTGTGGCAGAGTCCATCCAGGCATCACGGATTGATGCCTGCAGAACCAGCACAAGGATGTGTCATGAATTCTTTCGGCTATCGCTTCACAGCCGTCTCTGGAGTAGTCCCGCGTGCCGGCCGGGGGGCGGCACGCGGGTCCTGCCCGGGTTGTTTCTTTCCAACGCCCGTGCCTTGCCACGGGACATCATGGGGGGACTGTCGATGAGCGGATCCGCCAGGGCGGCGCTTGGCGTCGCAGCGCTGCTTGTGGTCTACGCGGGGGTTGCTGTTGCGGGACGTTACGAGAATACCTTTACCGAGAAGAGCGGCCGCGCCTATACGCCGGACACCAATGTCTGGATCTACACCCAGTCGTTCGCGGACCGTTTCGACATGCCAGACAAATGGGTGAACAACGATCTCAAGGGCGCCTATGCGGTGGCCTACCGTGTGCAGAAGTTTCCGGTGGGACTGCGCTACATGGCGGGCGACCCTGACAAGAGCATGCCGGACCGGCGCTGTCTTCTGGACGTGTTCGTAAGCAGCGACGCGCCGATTCCCTGGGCGTCGGAGGATAAAGCGGCGTTCGTGCCGGAGCCGCCGGACGCGTCGCTATATGTTCTACCTGTATCAAAAGCTGATAGGCGTGCGCGCCGCCGAATGGGGGGATTCGCTTCGTTGGGTCTTCGCAGTTGGCTACGTTCCGATGGTGGCTCGTCGAGTAGTTCGTATGTAAGAAGATATGACAGGGCGTTGTATCCAGGTATTACCTACCTTTCGTTCAACCTGGGCTGCGTGACTCCGCCCAGAACTCGGATTCACCTCTTCATCGGCAATAATCACAGTGCCCACGAAATCATTCTTCCAATGTCTTTCGTGCAGCGCCTGAACAAAGAGTGGTACAGGAAGAGCCGGGCGCCGGCTATGGGAGAATATCAACGTCTACTGCGCAAGTAGTAGCAAGACCGTACATCACGACAGGGAGGTCGGCCGATGGCAAAGATCCAAGATTGTGCCAAGCTGAGCATGGCGGTATATGAAGACGGCGGTTTACCACAAGGGTGGGAGATTTTGCAGCCCGATTCGGAGTCGAGTGGTTTCTACGCTATCGCGTACAGAAATCTGGCTACCGGCGAGGTGGTTGTGGCATATCGTGGGTCCGAATTTTTTTCCGATTCAGGAGACCTGGCTGCCAGTGAAGCCATTCTCAAGGAGGCCGTCGGCATCGATGCAATGCACCAGCAGTTCATCGACGCTTTGGAGTTCGCGCGCAGAGTACACGACCAGTTTGAAGCCCAAGCCCCAAAAATTACCGTTACCGGACACTCGTTGGGCGGCACCCTGGCCCAACTGGCGGCCGACGTCTTTGGTTGGAGCGGCATGACCTTCGATGCGCCCGGTGCGAAGAACCTCACCGACAACGACGGCTTCCAGCCCTGGCTTACCCAATATCATCATACTTTCGGCCATGCCGGGACGCTCACCAACTATACCGTGGTAGGCAGCGCCATTTCCGGCGGCTCCGGCCCCGGCATCGGAGTCGAGATCCCTGTCGACACCGGCGCGGGGCTCAAGGCCCTGCCGTTGATGACCCGTATCGGGATGGGCCCCGCGGCGGCAATTCTGGTGGCCGCCGGTGCAGTGGATCAGTACCGGCGCCATTCCATTTCCAATGTCTATTCCTACCTGCAGGCCCAGTCCGAAGCGGGCCATCTGCTCCAGGAGCATGTGTATCGTTACCTCGAGCACGGGGTGGAGGGATACAGTCCGTCGGGATGGTCCTCGGCGTCGGTGCTGAAGGAATTCTTCGGGGATTTCTTCTCCAGCACGCCGATGCTGACCCAGGCGGGCGCGGAAAATCTGATCGACGAGGTGCAAGCGCTCAAATCCGTGCCGTATTTCAACGACCCGCAGAACCTGTCGGCCCGGGAAGATCTGATACGGGCCGAGGATGAGCTGCGGCGGGCCAGTCAGGACATCACGGGTGTCACTCTGAGCACCAGCCACTGGTCGGAACGGGGCGGAGCCGACCGCCGCCTTACGATCACCATCAATCTGCAGCATACCCTGGAACTGGAGACCCAGACACTGAGGCTGGACCTGCCGGCGACCGATGGGTCGTCGGGCAAGCCGCTTTACTACACGGTGGAGGGGGACGGACTGACACCGGTGATGGACGAGCGCAGCACGATCATGCCGTTCACGGGCATCGATCACTACGAGTTGCCGGTGGCGCCCGGGCAGGGCAGCGCGGCGCTGACGTTGACGGCCGTGGACGACGGCAACGATCTGGAGGACAAGCTGAATCTCGGTTCGCTCAAGGTGTCCCTGCCACAACGGGCGGAGGGCCCCGGCACGCGCGTGGGGGTAGCGCTCTCCATCCATGAGAGTCCGGCGCCGGTGTCGCCGCCTGTGACGGCGGTGGTGCTGGGAACGGAACTGGATGACCGGGCCGGCGATCCCGATACGGACCATGACCCGCTGTGGGGCGCGGACGCCGGCGACGAGCTGCACGGCTACGGAGGAAGCGACGACCTGTACGCCATGGGAGGAGACGACCGGCTTTACGGGGAAAGCGGCTCCGACATGTTGTACGGGGGCGCTGGCGGGGACCGGCTCTTTGGGGGTGCCGGCAAGGACGGACTGGACGGCGGTGCGGGGAACGACATTCTTGAAGGGGGCACTGGCAACGATTTCCTGTACGGGGGCACGGGCGATGACAGACTGGAGGGCGGCGACGGCAGCAACGTGCTGACCGGGGGCCTGGGGTCCGACGTCCTGGTCGGCGGCGATCTCAATGACGACCTGTTGGGGGATGCCACCTACCGGGCTGTGGACCGGGGCTGGGCCGTACTGACGGATGCGGGTACGGGACTGCATACCTATGACCGGGCGAGCGGCGTCGCCAACCACGACACGGGTTCCGCCGACACTCTGTTCGCAGGTGCCGGGAACGACGCGCTCTGGGGTGGAGGCGGCGACGATGTCCTGTACGGCGAACAGGGCGATGACTATCTGCAGGGTGACAGCGGCGACGATATGCTGGACGGCGGAGACGGTACCGATCTGCTGTACGGGGACAATGGCGACGACCCGTCCCTCACCGGCGACGATATGCTGCTGGGTGGCGATGGGGACGACCAGCTGATCGGCGGTGCCGGTGCCGACGTTCTCCAGGGCGAGGACGGTCGCGACACGTTGATCGGTGATGACCACAACGCGCCCATGACCACGGGACGCGACGTCCTGCTCGGCGGTGGCGGCGACGACGACCTGTACGGCGGACCGGGGGCCGACAAGCTGTGGGGAGGCACGGGCGACGATTACCTGGAAGGGGATGACTATGCGGGCTTCGCCCCGCTGCACGGCAACGACGAGCTGCACGGCGGACAGGGCGACGATACTCTGCTCGGCGACGGCGGCAGCGACCTGTTGGTGGGAGGCGTCGGCAACGACGTGCTCTACGGGGATCAGGACGGCGTCTACGGTCTGATCGAAGGGGACGACCACTTACAGGGAGGACAGGGCGACGATCGGCTCTACGGTCAGGGGGGCGACGATGTGCTGGAGGGCGGCAGCGGTCGCGACGTATTGGACGGCAATGCGGGGAACGACTGGTTGATCGGCGGGCCGGGAGACGACTACATGTCAGGCGGCGCCGGAGACAACCTCTACATCCTGAGCTCCGGCAGCGGGCACGATACCATCGAGCTGTCTTCCGACGGCCGGGGTGTGGTGCATTTCAATGACAATACCCGGCTGGCGGATGTTTCGGTTTCGGCGACGGTCCAGGAGCAGTACGACTATTTCAGCCTGGGACGACCCTATCGGGCGCGCTTCGACGTGACTCTGGCCTTTGGCGCCCAGGACACCGTCACTGTGCAGGACGGTCTGCGAGGCAACGCGAAAGGCTTTGAGCTTGCCGACCGTGGCTTGGACCATTGGGAATTTCTGGATGCGAAGCTGAACATCGCCCACGGGTCGGACGGCGACGATGCGCTGACCGGCGGAGCTGCCGACGATGTGCTTCTCGGCGAGGCCGGTGCCGATACCCTGGTCGGTAACGGCGGTGACGACGTCATGGACGGTGGGGCCGGAGCGGACCGCCTGCAGGGCGGTACCGGGGCGGATTCTCTGGCGGGCGGTGCCGGCGCGGACACCTATCGCTTCGATGTCGGCGATGGACGGGACACCATTTTCGATTTCGATCTCACTTCCGGGGTCCGGGATACGGTGGAACTGGGCCCCGCCGTCAAGCTGTCGAGTCTCGAGTTCACCAGCAACGACACCGGCGGACTCGTCATGCACTATGCCGCCGGCGACAGCGTGGTGCTGGGGCAACAGGGGCATCACCGGGGTCTGGGTGTGGAACGCCTTCAGCTTCTCGCCGGGCCGTCGTTCGACATGGATGCCGTACGGCTGGCGAGCGTCGGTCGAACTCAACTTCTGGGTGTCCCGGACCGCGACGGCATGCTGCAGGGCGCCGCCTCCGCGGATGTGCTGATCGGGCGCAACGGCAACGAGTGGCTGCGTGGTCTGGCCGGCGATGACATCATGGATGGCGGTGTCGGTGACGACTATCTGTTCGGTGACGCGGGGGCGGATTCCATTGATGGTGGCGACGGTGCGGATCGGATTCACGGCGGCGCCGGTGGGGATGAGCTTTTCGGGCAACAGGGCAACGACCGTCTGTACGGCGACGGCGGCAGCGACACGGTCTTCGGCCACAGCGGCGATGACCTGCTTGTCGGCGGTGCCGGAAACGATCATCTCAGCGGCGACCGGGGCACCGATACCTATTTGTTCGGTGCGGGCGATGGCCAGGATGTGATCAACGAGTACGACAGCAGCGGTGAAGGGAGCGTGGACACCCTCAAGTTCCAAGGGGGAATCTCACCGCAGATGCTGCACTTCGAAAAGCTGCAGGACTTTTATTCCGGTCGCTGGTTGGACCTGCGCATTGACGTGGGAAGCAGCGGCGACAGTGTCACCATCGACAACCATCTGGCCGGGCCGGGCTACCAATTGGAACGTATTCAGTTCGCCGACGGCACCGCCTTCGCATTGGGCGACGTGCAGACCGGTGGCGATGGCGACGACGTTTTGGCCGGCAACGATGGCGGCAGCGTGCTGCAGGGCGGCGGCGGCGACGATGAGCTCACCGGTGGCAGCGGCGATGACCTGCTTTTCGGCGGGGCCGACATGGATCAGGTGGCCGGGGGCGGGGGCGCGGACTATCTGGTGGCCGGCAGCGGCGACGATGTACTGCGCGGTGACGGCGGCGGAGATTCGCTGCTTGCCGGAACGGGCAACGATCAGCTCTACGGTGGTGGCGGTGCCGATCGCCTGCAGGGCGGCCCTGCAACGGCGGGTGTCTGGACATGGGACGCTCTGCATGGGGGCAGTGGCGACGATGAGCTGATCGCCGGTACCAAGGCCACCCTGTTGTGGGGGGAGTCGGGGAACGACACGATGACCGGCGGCAGCGCCTGGAACGCACTCTGGGGCGGCGCAGGAGATGACCAGCTGGTGGCGGGATCGGGCACCACCTACATGGATGCCGGCACCGGCAATGACGTCGTCAGCGGCGGTGCCATGTCCGAATGGCTGATTGGCGGGGAAGGCAACGACCGCCTGTACGGGGCTGCCGGCGACGATACGCTTCAGACCGGAGCCGGCAACGACAGCGCCTATGGAGGCGACGGTGACGACCGCCTGCAGGGCGGCTCCGTGACCGAAGGGGTGTGGACCTGGGATGCACTTCACGGCGGGGCCGGCGACGACGCGCTGGTTGCCGGGGCCAAGTCCGCCCTGTTGTGGGGGGAGGCCGGTGACGACACACTCACCGGCGGCAGCGCCTGGAACGCGCTCTGGGGAGGCGACGGGGACGACCGGTTGGAGGCAGGGGCGGGCACCACCTACATGGATGCCGGTGCCGGCAACGACCGCGTGGAGGGCGTCTCCGGATCCCAGTGGATTTTCGGAGGGTCGGGGGATGACCGGCTGCACGGCGGTGAAGGGACCGATCAGCTCACCGGCGGCGTCGGAAATGATACGTACGTTCTGGCCCGTGGCGACGGTCGGGATACGGTGCGTGATGTGGCGGCGGACGCCGGCGCTTCATCCACTGACCGGGTCCGGTTTGGCGACGGCATCGCCGCCGATCAGCTCTGGTTCCAGCGCCAGGACCTGGATCTGGAAGTCAGCGTTCTCGGTTCTTCCGACGCCATCACCGTACAGGACTGGTATGCCGGCGCAGACAGCCGCGTCGATGCATTCGTCACTGCCGGCGGGGCGAGTCTGCTCGCCGGCCAGGTCCAGCAACTGGTGACCGCCATGGCGGCGTTCGAGCCGCCGGCCAGCGGGGAGATGAACTTGCCGCCAGGGTACCAGACCGAGCTCCAGCCGGTGATCGCCGCCGCCTGGCAGCCGGCGGCGTAGGGGTGCCGGGTGGCCGGGCACACCATGGCCATGGAACGCCGTCCGGCACAGCCGGCGACCGACTGCCGCCAACCGGCGCCCGGGCCGGTAACCCCCCGCTGTGCAGGGAGGCGGGGCGCCGGGATTTATGGTTTAATGCGGCCCCATGTTTCGCCCCTACGAACTGTTCATCGGCCTGCGCTACACCCGCGCCAAGCGCCGCAATCAATTCGTTTCGTTCATTTCCTTGACCTCCATGCTGGGGGTTGCCCTGGGCGTGGCGGCGTTGATCACCGTCCTGTCGGTCATGAACGGTTTCCAGCAGGAACTGCGCAGCCGTATTCTGGGAATGACGGCCCATGCCACCATCAGCGAGCCCGGCCCGGGAATGCGCGATTGGCATGAGGCGATGAAACTGGCCTCCCACAACAAGCACGTGATCGGCACAGCGCCCTATGTGCAGGGCGAAGGCATGCTGACATCCGGTGCCCAGGTGACCGGTGCGCTCATCCAGGGCATCCTGCCGTCCCAGGAGTCGGCGGTGTCGGACGTGGGCTCCCATATGAAGGCAGGCAAACTGTCGGACCTCAAGCCGGGGAAGTATGGCATCGTGTTGGGAGACGAGCTGGCCGCGGCCCTGGGGGTGGTGCCCGGCGACAAGGTCACTGTCATCACCCCGGAGGCGAACCTGACCCCGGCCGGGGCCATGCCCACCCTGCGGCGCTTCACCGTGGTGGGAATCTTCTCGGTGGGCATGTATGAGTATGACCGGGGTGTGGCCCTGATCAACATGCAGGACGCCCAGCGCCTGTTCCATCTGGGCAGCCGGGTGACCGGCGTACGGATCCGCCTGGACAACATGTTCCTGGCACCGCAGGTGTCCCGGGAACTGGCCCACGAGCTGCCCGGTTACTACAGGGTCACGGACTGGACCCAGCAGCACGCCAACTACTTCAAGGCGGTGGAAACCGAAAAGCACGTCATGTTCGTGATCCTGACGTTGATCGTGGCGGTGGCCGCGTTCAACATCGTTTCCACCCTGGTGATGGTGGTCACCGACAAACAGGCGGACATCGCGATTCTGCGCACCCTGGGCGCCACACCCCGGTCCATCATGGCGGTATTCGTGGTGCAGGGGGCGATCATCGGGGTTATGGGCACGCTGCTGGGGGTGATCGCCGGCGTGCTCCTGGCGTTGAACATTCCGACCATCGTGCCCTGGATCGAACATGTGTTCCATGTTCAGTTCCTGTCACCCCAGGTCTACTACATCAGCCAGCTGCCTTCCCATCTGGAGTGGCACGACGTGTACGTCATCGGCACCACGGCGTTCGTGCTGAGCCTGCTGGCCACGCTGTACCCGGCATGGCGGGCCTCGCGCACCCAGCCGGCGGAGGCGCTGCGCTATGAGTGAGGCACAAACGCCGGTGCTGGAGTGCCGGAACCTGGCCAAGGGCTTCCGGCAGGGCCCCCTGGCGGTGGACGTGCTGCGGGATGTGACCATGTCGGTCGCGGTAGGCGAACGCATGGCGATCGTGGGCGCATCCGGTTCGGGCAAGAGTACGCTTCTGCATCTGCTCGGCGGTCTGGATACCCCCGACAAGGGGGAGATATGGGTGGCAGGCCGGAACATGAGCGCCATGGGCGACAGCGCCCGCGGGCGGTTGCGCAACGAAGCGCTGGGGTTCGTGTATCAGTTCCATCATCTGCTCCCCGAGTTCACGGCGCTGGAGACCGTGTGCATGCCCCTGCTGATCCGCGGCGTGGACACGGCGCAGGCCCGTACCGAAGCGGCCCGGCTGCTGGAACAGGTGGGATTGGCCGATCGCGTTCGGCACAAGCCCGGGGAGCTCTCCGGTGGGGAACGCCAACGCGCCGCGGTCGCCCGCGCCCTGGTCACCCGCCCGCGCTGCGTGCTGGCGGACGAGCCTACCGGCAACCTGGACCGGCGCACGGCCGAACAGGTCTACGACCTGATGCTGGAGCTCAACGAATCGCTGCGCACAAGCTTTGTGGTGGTAACCCACGATCCCACCCTGGCGGCGCGCATGGATCGGACCTGGACATTGCAGGACGGGCGTGTGAGCAGCAGCGGTTAGGGAACCTCTGCACAGGCCGCTGAAGCGGCGCTCACGGCGTTGCAAAGGGGCCCGGAATGCGCTTTACCCTCTGTAAACGGCGCTTCCCCGCCCCTTCGCGCCTTGTGATCATCCACTTGATCGACCTGTGCAGAGCCTCCTCAGGGGGTGTCCGGACGGCCGGAAGAAAGCTAGTTGCGCGACGCGGAGGTCGCCGTCAGGGGGCGTCGGCGCTGGCGGCGCCGGCGCATGCGCAGCACATAACAGCGCCACAGCAGGCGCACCGATGCCCAACCGAGCAGCGCGGCCAGCAGGCCGGCCACCACGCTGCCCAGCAGCAGGGGCTCCCAGATGTGCCACATCTCCCGCCCCAGCCAGTCCAGGGACCATTTACCGTGCACGGCAATGGGGGTGACGCCGCGCAGCCAGGTCCCCAGGCGGTAGGTGGAATAGAACACCGGCGGTATGGTGAGCGGGTTGGTCACCCACACCAGCACGACCGATACCGGCAGATTCACGCGAAAGACGATGGCGCCGCCGGCGGCCAGCACCATTTGAAAAGGTACCGGCAGCAGCGCACAGAACAACCCGACAGCGGTGGAGCCCGCCACGGAACGGCGATTCAGGTGCCACAGGTTGGGATCGTGAAGGCGCGCGCCGAAGCGGCGCAGGTGCTTGTGGTTACGGATCCGGTCGTGATCCGGTAGAAAACGCTTGATCAGCCGTCTGGGCATGGGCCGTGCGCTCGTCGGAGCGGCTCCTTGGGGTGCCGGGTTGGTCTGGTGGTCATTATCCACGAATTTGGTAGCGGACAGGAGACCCCATGTCACGGACGATCGGGTTTCTGGTGGGTGTGCTGCTGTTGCAGCGACTCGCCACGTTGCCGGGGCCGGGCTGGGCCGGCGCCGCGCTGTTGCTGCCCCTGCTCTGGTGGCTGGGTCCATGGGGTCGCCTGGCCGCAGCGGTGGCGGCGGGCTTTCTATGGGCGTGGCTGCAGGCGGCGGTGGTGCTGGGGGCGACGCTGCCGCCAGCGCTGGAAGGCCGCGACCTCACCCTCGAAGGACGGGTTGCCGCACCGGCGCAGGTCCTTTCCCACGCCACCCGTTTTCTGTTCGACGTGCACACCCTCGCCGTGGATGGCGCCACCCGACCCTTCAAAACCCGTGTGCGCCTGAGCTGGTACGGGCGGCGGGCACCGGCGCTGCGCTGCGGCGATCACTGGCGCCTGACCGTGCGTCTCAAGCGCCCCCACGGCTTCGCCAATCCCGGCGGATTCGACTACGAAGGCTGGCTGTACCGCCGTGGCATCCGGGCCACCGGCTACGTGCGTCCCCACGGCTCCAACCGGCGTGTTGGCGGTGCTGCGGGCTATCCGTTGCAGCGCCTGCGGGAGGCTCTGGGCCGCCGTCTGCAGGCGGCGATGGTGCACAACCCCGATCGCGGGGTGCTCATGGCGCTGGCCCTGGGGGCAAGGGGCGACGTGCCGCCGGCCCGGCTGGCGCTGTTGAGATCCACAGGCACCGGCCATCTGTTGGCGATCTCCGGACTGCACGTGGGGCTGGTGGCGGCATTGGCCTTCGGGCTCCTGCTGCGGCTCTGGAGTCTCGGCGCGGCCGCGGTCCACCGTCTTCCCGCCCCCCGTGCCGCGGCCTGGGCGGCCCTGGGTGCGGGCCTGCTGTACAGTGCGCTGGCCGGCTTCTCGATTCCGACCCGACGGGCGTTCGTGATGCTGGCGGTGATCATGGGCGCCGTGCTGCTGGGACGGACCGCCATACGCAGCCGGCTGTGGGCGCTGGCATTGTTGGTGGTGCTGGTGCTGGATACGCGGTCGGTACTGGCGCCGGGCTTCTGGTTGTCGTTCGGTGCCGTGGCGGTGATCGGGATCGCCCTGGCGGGCTACCGGCAACTGCCACGCTGGCGGTGCACGCTGCGGCTGCAGGCGGTCGTGTCCCTGGCGTTGCTGCCGGCCGGGCTTGCCGCCTTCCAGCAGGCGTCCCTGGTGGCGCCACTGGCCAATCTGATCGCGGTACCGTGGGTCGGCCTGCTGGTGGTGCCCCTCACGCTGGGCGGGGCGTTGCTGGTGCCGGTGTGGCCGGGTGCGGGCAGCGCCTGCCTGCAACTGGCCAGCCACCTGCTGCAGGTTCTGTGGCCGGTGCTGGGGTGGCTGAGTGAACTGCCCTGGGCGTCCTGGCACCACGGCGCCCCGCCGTTGTGGGCAACCGCGCTGGCGGTGCCAGGATGCCTGTGGCTGCTGGCGCCCCGGGGGCTGCCCGCACGCTGGCTCGGTGGGGTGCTGACGCTGCCGGCGCTGCTCTGGAACCCGGCGGGTCCGGCACCCGGCGCGGTGTGGCTGACGGTTCTGGATGTGGGACAGGGATTGGCGACGGTGGTCAGGACCCATGGCCACACCCTGGTCTACGACGCGGGGCCGCGCTTCAGTGCCCGCTTCGACGCCGGCTCCGCCGTGGTGGTGCCGTTTCTGCGCCGGCGCGGCGTGGATCGCGTGGACACCTTGATCGTCAGCAACGGGGACAACGACCACGCCGGCGGCGCGCCGTCGGTGCTGGCCGCCCTGCCGGTGGGTCGCGTGCTGAGCGGCACTCCGGCAGCCCTCGACGGCATCGACGCGCAACCCTGTCATGCGCCCGAGAGGTGGACCTGGGACGGTGTGCAATTCCGGATACTGCACCCGGCGGCCGACACCCGCCTGACCGGTAACGACGCCTCCTGCGTGGTGCGGGTGGAAGGCGCAGGCGGGCAGGTATTGCTGCTCAGCGGGGATATCGAAGCCCCGGTGGAGCGCCGCCTGCTCGCGGGGCGGGCGGCGCAATTGCACGCCGCCGTACTGGTTGCCCCCCACCACGGCAGCCTGACGTCTTCCACGCCGCCGTTCGTGGCCGCCGTTGCGCCACGCTACGTCCTGTTCTCCACGGGCTACCGCAACCGCTACGGCTTCCCCAAAGCCCGGGTCCGGGCCCGCTATCGCGCCGCGGGCGCGGCCATGATGGATACCGCCGCAGCGGGCGCCATCCAGGTGCGCCTGAAATCTGACGGAACGCTCGCGCCACCCAGCGGCTGGCGCGCCCGCGCCGCGCGCTACTGGAACGACCGTTTCTGAGACCTGCGTCCCAGAGGCGCGTGCCGCCGGTTCCGGTGCGGCGGACAAATCAAGTATGATGTGGCGCATTGCCCGGGACCCGGGCGATTCGGCGTCACCGCCGACAACTGCTGAACGACGGACGGTTTCCCGTGCTTGAAATCATTGAATCCGGTGGCTGGCTGATGATTCCCATCATCGCCTGCTCGGTGATCGCCCTGGCGATCATCGCCGAACGTCTCTGGAGTCTTCAGACCCGGCGCGTCATTCCCAAGCATCTGGTCGCCCAGGTGTGGACCTGGGCCAAGAAGCACGAGCTCGATCAGGCGCATATCCAGGGTCTGCGCGCGAGCTCCCCCCTCGGACGCATTCTCGCGGCCGGTCTCGTCAATCGCCATCACGATCGGGAGATCATGAAGGAGAGCATCGAGGAGACGGGGCGACAGGTGGTCCATGAGCTGGAGCGCTACATGAACACCCTCGGCACCATCGCGGCGATATCCCCGTTGCTGGGCCTGCTGGGTACGGTGTTCGGGATGATCCAGGTGTTCACGGCCATCACCACCCACGGCGTCGGCGACCCGGGCGCCCTGGCCGGCGGCATCTCCAAGGCCCTGATCACCACCGCCGCGGGCCTGTCGGTCGCCATTCCGGCGCTGTTCTTCTACCGCTACTTCCAGGGCAAGGTGGACGTGCTGGTGGTGCGCATGGAGGAGGAGGCCCTGAAGATGGTGGAGGTGATGCAGGGCAGCCGGGAACGGGATCAGACGCACAACAGCGAGGAGCATGCCGCGTGAACCTGCGTCCGCGCCGCCGCGCCGAGCCGGAGGTCAATCTGACCTCGTTGATCGACGTGGTGTTCCTGCTGCTCATTTTCTTCATGGTGTCGACCACCTTCAACACCCTGGCGCGTTTGCAGATCACCCTCCCGCAGGCCTCGGAGAAGCCGACGCCGGCACCCCAGAAGGTGCTGGTGGTCGCCATCACCGCCAAGGGCCGCTTCTACGTGGACAACCGGGAACTGGTCAACGACAAACCCGAGACGGTCAAGCGCGCCATCGCCCAGGCCCTCGGCGGGCGCAAGGATCTGCCGGTGATCATCCGCGCCGACGGCCGCACTCCCCACCAGGCGGTGGTGACGGCACTGGATGCCGCCAGCCAGCTGGGCCTGGTGCACATTTCCATGGCGACCACCCACGAGAATGACGGCCACTGAGGCATGGCCGAAACCCAGGGTACCTCCCACGGCCTGAGCCTGTACCGGCGCCTGTTGAGCTACGCGGCGCCCCACTGGAAACTGTTCCTGGCGTCGTCCCTGGCCATGGGCGTGTATGCCGCCACCGATACCGGTTTCGCGGCGCTCATGAAGCCGCTGCTGGACGGCACCTTCGTACAGCGCGATCCTGATACCATCCGGCTGATTCCCTTTGCCGTGATGGGACTGTTCATCCTGCGCGGACTGGCGGGCTTCGTGTCCAACTACGGCATGAACTGGGTCGGCCGCCAGGTGATCCTGGTGCTGCGCCGGCAGATGTTCCAGCACATGCTGCGCCTGCCGGCGCGCTACTACGACAGCACCACTACCGGGCAGATGGTCTCGCGGCTGACCTTCAACGTGGAGCGGGTGGCCCACGCCAGCACCAACGCCGTCACCATCGTGATCCGCGACGGCCTGACGGTGATCTTCCTGCTGGGCTGGATGTTCTACATCAGCGGCTGGCTGGCGCTGACCTTTCTGCTGGTGGGGCCGGCGCTGGCGTTCGTGGTGCGCCACGTCAGCAAGCGCTTCCGGCGCATCAGCACCCGCATCCAGGATTCCATGGGGGACGTGACCCATGTGGCCGAGGAGGTCATCGAGGGCCAGCGGGTGATCAAGACCTTCGGCGGTCAGCAATACGAGCAGGAGCATTTCGAGCGGATCAACGAAAAGAACCGCAGCCTGCAGATGAAGATGACGGCCACCAGTGCGGCCAGCGTGCCCATCGTGCAGTTCATGGCCGCCTGTGTGCTGGCGCTGGTGATCTATCTGGCAACCCAGGGCCCCATGCTCCATTCCATCAGCGCCGGCGGTTTCATGTCGTTCATCGCCGCCATGATGCTGCTGCTGCCGCCCCTGAAGCGTCTGACCAACGTGAACTCATCGGTGCAGCAGGGGGTGGCCGCCGCCGACAGCATCTTCGACCTGCTGGACAGCGAAGGTGAGCCCGATCAGGGCACGCGAACCGTCGCCCGCGCACGGGGCGCCATCGAATACCGCCAGGTCACGTTCCGGTACGGGCCGGACAAGGACCCGGTGCTGCGCGGCATTTCGTTTCGCATCGAGCCCGGCGAAACGGTGGCCCTGGTGGGACGCTCGGGAAGCGGCAAGTCGACGTTGGTCAGCCTGCTGGCGCGCTTCTACGATCCCAGTGACGGCGCCATTGCCCTGGACGGCCACGACCTGCGGGACTACCGGTTGGCGGACCTGCGCGACCAGATGGCCCTGGTGGAGCAGCGGGTGACGCTGTTCAACGATACCGTGGCCCGCAATATTGCCTACGGCGGACTGGGACAGGCCGACCACGCGCAGGTGGTGGCGGCGGCCGAGGCCGCCCATGCCATGGAGTTCATCCGCGAGCTGCCCATGGGGCTGGAGACGCCGGTAGGGGAGAACGGTGTGCTGCTGTCCGGGGGGCAGCGCCAGCGCATCGCCATCGCCCGTGCGCTGCTCAAGGACGCGCCGGTGCTTATCCTGGACGAGGCCACCTCGGCATTGGATACCGAATCCGAGCGCGCCATCCAGAGCGCGTTGGAAGAGGTGATGAAACGACGCACCACCCTGGTGATCGCCCATCGCCTGTCCACGGTGGAGAGGGCCGACCGCATCCTGGTACTCAGCGAGGGACGCATCGTGGAGGCGGGATCCCACGACGAGTTGCTGGCCGCCGGCGGCCACTACGCCGCCTTGTACCGTATGCAATTCCACGATGATGCCGCAGCCGTCTGAAGGCTACGGTCGGCACCTGCTGCCCCTGCTGGCCGAGGGTCTGCGGGATCGGCTGCGGGGAGACCATGGCCGTGCCAATGCCCGCTGGGGCCATGTGCGCGCCCCCGCCGGTACCGGCAAGGTCGTCTGGCTGAAGACCGGAGCCGGCGAACAGTCCGTGCACCTGGGTGCGGAGCTGCTGGCGGCCATTCGCCACAAGCGCCTGGACGTGCGCCTGGTGCTGACCTTCGAGCAGGACTTCCCGTCGCTCATCAACGAACACCTGGCCCGTCTCGAGAAGGTCGGGGTGGGCTACGGCCCCTGCGATGCGCCGCGGGCGGTGCGTCGCACCCTGGCGCGGCTGGACCCGTTCGCCGTCATCTGGGTGGATGGCGTGCCGGACCGCAACCTGGCGAAGGCGGCCAATGGCGGCGGTCGCCACACGGTGGCGTTCGCCGCCCCCCCCGGACTGCCGCCCAGGCGGGTGGAGGCGGCCTATCCGGCGACGCCGACCCAGGCCCGCGCCTGGCAGCAGACCGGCGGCGCGGATTACATCGCGCCGGTGGCGGAGTTCAGGACGTTGCTGGTGGAGGCTCAGGTGGAGCCGACCCTGCGCGGGCTGGTGTGTGCGGGGCGGGATCTGTGCATCTGGTGGCTGCATGGCGTCCACGCCCGGGCGCTGCGTGCCGCTGCGGCGCAATGGCGGCAGGGTCCGCTGGCCGACAACGGTGTGCTGTTCCTGAGTGGCGAAGGCTGCAAGGCCGAGGCATGCGGCGCCGATCTGCCCGTCAGTGCCTGGCAGCGTACCGGACTGGCTCCCGGGACGGTGGTGGCGCTGGACGAGACGCGCTGGCTCGCCGCCGTCGCGGCGGCGGCCCACGGCCAGCACCTGCTGGGAGCCGGGCCGGAGGTGCTCTGGCAGGCGTTGGCGGCCGGAACGGCAACCACCGTCTCTTCAACCCTGGGCGGCGAGCTGGCCGGCCGCATGGCCGCGCCGCCTGAGCTGCCTGTCGCCGACACCTTCGATGCCATGCTGAGCCACTGGCAGCACTGGCGTGACGACCCCGCATCGGCGCGTCGGTTGGGAGACCGATGCCGCCGGCGCTTCTGGGAGGAGCGGCGTCGGGCCGCCGATGTGCTCGAAGAGCTCCTGCAGCGGGTATTCGACTGGTGAAGCGCCTGGAGGATCACTGGTACCGCCCGGGGCTGGTTCCATTGATGTTGCTGCCGGTGGCCGGGCTCTACCGGCTGGTGGTGGCGGCACGCCGGCGCGCCTATCGCATGGGTCTGCTCGCCACGCACCGACTGCCGGTGCCGGTGATCATCGTCGGCAACATCACCGTGGGCGGTACGGGCAAGACGCCGCTGGTGGTATGGCTGGCGCAACTGCTGACCCAGGCGGGCTATCGTCCGGGTCTGGTGGCCCGTGGCTACCGCGGGCGGGCCCGGCACTGGCCCCAACAGGTGCGTCCGGACAGCGATCCTCAGGTGGTGGGGGACGAGGCGGTGCTGCTGGCGCGGCGGTGCCGGTGTCCCATGGCGGTGGGTCCGGATCGGGCAGCCGCCGCCGGAGCACTGCTGGAACACAACGACTGCGATGTGATCCTGTCCGATGACGGGCTGCAGCATTATGCCCTGGAGCGGGACATCGAGATCGCGGTGGTGGACGGCGTACGCCGTTTCGGCAACGGACATTGCCTGCCGGCCGGTCCGTTACGTGAGCCGAAAGGGCGTCTGGCCCGGGTGGATCTGCTGGTGAGCAACGGTCCGGGTCTGGGATCCGAGCATCCCATGACCCTGCGCCTGGGCGCGGCGCAGGCGCTGGACAATCCGGAGCGCGAGCGGCCGTTGAGCGAGTTTCGCGGCCGGCGGGTGCACGCCGTGGCCGGCATCGGCAACCCGCAGCGCTTCTTTTCGGCCCTGCGGGGGCTGGGGATCGAAGTGGAGCCCCATCCGTTTCCCGATCACCATGATTTCAAGGCCGCAGACCTGGAGTTTGCGGACCCTGCGCCGGTGCTGATGACCGAAAAGGACGCGGTGAAATGTGCCCGTTTCGCGGCCGCGGACCGGTGGTACGTGCCGGCCAGCGCGGTGCCCGACGAGCGGCTGGGTCCGGAGATACTGGCATTGCTGGAGGCTGTCGGGCGGCGTCGATGAGCGTGCCCGGGTCGGGATGCCCGTCCGGTCTGCTACCATACGGCGCAAACGAAACGCCGCCCAAGAGGGATCCATGGACAAGAAGCTGCTGGACATTCTCGCCTGCCCGCTCTGCAAGGGCCCGCTGGTCTATCGCAAGGCGGAGCAGGAACTGGTGTGCAAAGCCGACCGCCTCGCCTATCCGATCCGGGACGACATTCCCGTGATGCTGGAAGAGGAGGCGCGCGAGCTGGGAGCGGATGAAGAGGTCTGATGCTCAGCCTGCAGGTGCATGCGGCGTGGGCGCGATGACACGCGCGCGGCGATGAGCGCCGCCTTCAACATCGTGATTCCGGCGCGCTACGGTTCGTCCCGGCTGCCGGGCAAGCCGCTGCGGTTGCTGGCGGGCCGGCCCATGATCGAGCATGTTCACCGGCGCGCCCTGGAAAGCGGCGCCCGGGAAGTGGTGGTGGCCACCGACGACCAGCGTATCGCGGCGGCGGTGCGGGATTTCGGCGGCAGGGCCTGCATGACCGCCGCGGATCATCCCTCCGGTACCGACCGGCTGGCGGAGGTGGTGCAGCGACTCGGCTGGGCGGACGACACCATTGTGGTCAACGTGCAGGGCGACGAGCCGCTGATGCCTCCCGCTCTGATCGAGCAGGTGGCCGGCGATCTGGCCGGACACGGCCAAGCGCCGGTGGCGACCGTATGCGCAACCATTACCACCACCGCCGAGCTGTTCGATCCCCATGTGGTCAAGGTGGTGACCGACAGCGCGGGCTTTGCGCTGTATTTCAGCCGTGCTCCCATTCCCTGGGACCGGGACGCCTTCGGGGCGACCAACGAACAGTTGCCCGCCGGCCTGGAGCATCTGCGCCATATCGGGCTGTATGCCTACCGGGCGTCGTTCTTGAGACATTACCGCGATCTGCAGCCCTGCCCGATGGAACGGGCGGAGGCGCTGGAACAGCTGCGCGTGCTGTGGCACGGCGTGCGCATTCACGTGGTCCGGGCGGTGACCCATCCGGGGCCGGGCGTGGATACCGAACAGGACATCGCGCGTGTCGAGGCGCTGCTTTGCGGCAAAGACGAGGCGGAGCGCCGCTGAGACGCAGCCGGGAAAGCCCTGCGCAGGCCGCTGCAGCCGCACTCACGGCGCTGCAAGCCGCTCGGCTCATTTTCCCGTAGTGAACCGCGCTTCCTTGCCGGTGTGCTCCCTGGGATCACCCGCCTGATCGAGCTGGGCAGAGTTTGCCCGGGGGGATCAGTCGTCGAAGACGTCAGTGAGTCCCAGGGCGAGAAACTCCGGATGAGGATCGTCCGAATCCGCTGCGAACACCGGAATGGTGTGGGTCTGCGGCACCCGGCGGGAGGCGTCACCATACTGGTTGGGCTGAATGATCCTGGTGCTCCCTGCACAGCGCAGCACGATGGCAGGCCCGTCGTCGAGCACCTCCAGAATCTCGCACTCGGTATCCTGGTAGACCACCCGCTGGCCGATCAGGGTGCGAAGGCGCATGCTCAATTTGACCGCGCTGCCGCTCATGGGTGGTCCGCTCCGTGTATTTTCCACGGGATGATGGGCCATGGCCGGGACGCTGGCAAGGTGGTCTCGGCCCGGTGGTGCGCCGCCGGGGCATGGGGCCCGGGGCGGCGCCCCATGAGAAGCGCCGGCAACAATGCTATGCTAGCCGGCCTTTCGGGGGTGTGGGCCGCTGCCAGGCCTGCGCCCGGCGTCGTGCGCAGGAGCCGGCGGGTGGTGCCGGCGCGCGCGTCAAACCAGCTGGAAAACGTATCGGTATGGAACAGCGCAACAGAGTACGGGTCCTCTTCGTCTGCCTGGGAAACATATGCCGTTCGCCGACGGCCCAAGGCATGTTCACCCACTTGGTGGAGAGTGAGGGGATGCTGGATCGGATCGAAATCGATTCGGCGGGTACCCACGCTTATCACGTGGGAAATCCGCCGGATCCGCGAGCCCAGGAGGCCGCCACCAGACGGGGTGTCGATATGGGTGCCCAGCGGGCGCGGCGGGTCAGCGAGGTGGATTTCGAACGCTTCGATTACGTGCTTGCCATGGACCGAAGCAATTATTCGGACCTGCTGGAAATGTGCCCGCCGGGACAGGAGTACAAGCTGCGCCTGTTTCTGGAGTTCGCGCCGGAACTGGAGGAGCGGGAGGTGCCGGATCCCTACTACGGGGGGCGCTCCGGCTTCGAGCGCGTATTGGACATGATCGAAACGGCGTCCCGCGGCCTGCTCGCCGAAATCGTCACCCGTCACCAGCTCTGACGCCCGGCCGGTTGGTCAACCTCGGGCAAGGCGGCCCGCCTGCGGGCGGGCACACCTTTCCGTTCTCCCGACTATTCGTCCCCGGAGTTCACCACCGATTTGCGCGGCTCGGACGCAGGCTTCTGCTCGCTTCCGGTCTGTTGCTGACTCGCGGACTCCTTCGTCGGTTCCGGCTTCGGGGGCG
>DATFML010000378.1:0-2911 GCA_035266965.1 Gammaproteobacteria bacterium | reverse complement strand
GCCTTCGCGGCCCAAAGGCCGCTTAAACACAACAAGAATACCAACCAACGTTGCAACATGAAGTTCTCCATCGGAACCGGCCGCTGTCGAGCCACAGAAAAGCGTAAGCATACCGGAGTTCCGTGACCGGGCACTCCATCGAAGGGCTCGCGGCCGGCTAGCCGCGCGGGTGGTGGCGACTGTGCAGATCCCTGAGACGCTGACGGGCCACGTGGGTGTAGATCTGGGTGGTGGACAGGTCGCTGTGCCCCAGCAGAACCTGCACAACCCGCAGGTCGGCACCGTGGTTGAGCAGGTGGGTGGCAAACGCATGGCGCAGCGTATGGGGGGACAGCGGCCTGGCGATACCCGCCGATGCCGCATGACGCTTGATCCGGTACCAGAAGGCCTGTCGCGTCATGGCCCGCCCGTGGGCAGTGGGAAACAGGCAGCTGTCCAGCTGCGCTCCCATCAATACCGGACGGGCATCCCGCAGATACCTGTCCAGCCAGTCCAGCGCCTCCTCCCCGAGCGGCACCAACCGTTCCTTGTTGCCCTTCCCGAACAGCCGCAGCACGCCTTGACGGGGATTGAGCTGCTCCAGGGTCAGGGCGACCAGTTCCGACACCCGCAGTCCGCAGGCGTACAGCACCTCGAGCATGGCCCGGTCACGCAAACCAAGAACCGCGCCCGGATCGGGCGCCGCCAGCAACGCATCCACCTCTTCCTCGCTCAACGAACCGGGCAGCGGACGGCCCAGGCGTGGTGAATCGATGCGGGCGCTTGGATCCTCGGCCAGCCGTCCTTCGCGCACCTGGTAGCGGAAGAAGCGGCGCATGCTGGACAGCAGTCGCGCTGTGCTGCGCGGCTTCGCTCCGGCCGCCACCCGCTGCGCCAGATAGGACAGCAGATCGTCCCGGCGGGCCGCCATCAATGTCCGTCCGCGTTGTTCCAACCACTGGCCCAGAGCGGTGAGATCGCGCCGATAGGCGGCCAGCGTGTGAGCGCTCAGCCCGCGCTCCATCCACAGGGCGTCGATAAATGCCTCCAGAACCTCCTGCGAGCCTCCGGCGCACTCGCCTGCCCGTGGTGCTGCAGCGCGTGTCCCGCTCATTGGTCGGAATGCGTACCCTTGACGAAGTCCAGAAACGGCGTCACCAGATCCATCGGCAGCGGGAAGACGATGGTGGAATTCTTTTCTCCTGCGATGCCGGCCAACGTATCCAGATACCGCAACTGCAGGGACTGGGGATGCTGGGCCAGGATGGCCGCCGCCTGGGTCAGCTTCTCGGCCGCCTGCAGCTCGCCCTCGGCATGAATCACCTTCGCGCGCCGTTCGCGCTCGGCCTCGGCCTGGCGCGCGATCGCCCGTATCATGCTCTCGTCGATGTCGACATGCTTGATCTCCACGTTGGCCACCTTGATGCCCCAGGCGTCGGTCTGGGTATCGAGAATGTTCTGGATGTCGGCGTTGAGCTTGTCGCGCTCGGCCAGCATATCGTCAAGGTCGTGCTGCCCCAGCACCGAACGCAGGGTGGTCTGCGCAAGCTGGCTGGTGGCAATGTAGTAGTCCTCCACCTGGATGACGGCCCGTTCCGGATCGATCACGCGGAAATACAGCACCGCATTCACCTTCACCGAGACGTTGTCCCTGGAAATCACGTCCTGACTGGGCACGTCCATCACGATGGTACGCAGGTCCACCCGCACCACCTGCTGGACCACCGGAATCACCAGCACCAGGCCCGGGCCCTTGACCTTCCAGAAGCGCCCCAGCATGAAGATCACGCCGCGCTCGTACTCACGCAATATCCGTATGGACGAGAACAGCAGCCCCAGCACCAGAACCAGCACTGCAATGGCAAACGTTGGCATGTCAGTCTTCCTCCCTCAAGGGTTCCACCTGGAGCACCAGCCCCCTGATGCCGGTGACCCGCACCTTCTGTCCACGGCGCAGAGCGACGTCCGATTCCGCGCTCCACAATTCACTGTGCACCCGCACCGATCCACGGCCCTGGAAATCCTCCAGCACCTCGCCTACCGCATGGAGCATCTGTTCCTGGCCGCTGACCACCGGCCGACTCCGCGCCCGGATCGCCATGCCGACGATACCGATGAAAAAACCGGCACTGACCAGGGCTACCGACGCGATCAGGGGCAGTGAAACGGCATACACGTCGCTGCCGGCATTGAACATTATGATGGAGCCGAATACAAAGGCAGCCACGCCGCCGATACCCAGAGCACCGAAACTCGGCACGAAGGCTTCGGCGACCATGAACAGGATGCCAAGCAGGATGAGGGCGACGCCGGCATAGTTCACCGGCAGCACCTGGAAGGCGTACAGCGCCAGCACCAGGCAGATCGCGCCGGCCACGCCCGGCAACACGAAGCCCGGATTGGCAAGCTCGAAGAACAGCCCGTAGAAGCCCAGCAGCATCAGCAGGTATGCCACGTTGGGGTCTGTCAGGGTCGCCAGCAGCCGGGTGCGCCAGTCGGGTTCGATGGAGCGCAGGGCCAGACCCTGGGTGTGCAAAGTGATCTTTCCCTTCGGGACCGTCACGGTGCGCCCGTCGATGGCGGCAAGCAATGCCGCCGTGTCCGGCGCGATCACGTCAATGACATGCTTCTTCAACGCTTCGGAAGCCGGCAGGCTCGCGGCTTCGCGCACCGCCTTTTCCGCCCACTGCACGTTGCGCCCGCGCAGTTCGGCAAGGCTGCGTATGTACGCCACCGCATCGTTCACCACCTTGTGCTTCATGGTGTTGCCCGACTCGTCTCCCTTTTCGCCCGGCTGTTGGGGCTTGCCACCACCCGGCAGCCCTCCCACCTGCACCGGTGTGGCGGCTCCCAGATTGGTGCCCGGCGCCATGGCGGCTATCTGGCTGGCGTACATGATATAGGTGCCGGCACTGGCGGCGCGGGCGCCGCT
>DATFML010000377.1:0-3130 GCA_035266965.1 Gammaproteobacteria bacterium | reverse complement strand
AGATGATCGCCATGGCCTGGAAGCACGAGAACGTCTTTATCGGTGCCGATGCCTATGCGCCGAAGTACTGGCCGCCGCAGTTCGTGCATTACCTCGACAGCTACGGACGAGACAAGGTCATGTTCGGCACCGACTGGCCCGTGATTGACCCCGAGCGGGCCATGCAGGAGATCGACGCGCTGGGGTTGCGCCCGGAGAGCGAACGCAAGTTTATGCGGGACAACGCCGTCCGCGTGTTCGGGCTGGCGTAGTCCTCCTTATTTCACCCGCCGGCAGGACCGGCCGGATATGTCGAACGTGACGTCAATGACCTCTGACGGTGTCCCGCCCTCTCCCGGGACCGGGCGACACTGGTCGCCCATGCCATGTGGCGTGTCCGGTATCCCGGAGCACCGGGGTGCGGGTCTTGTTATTGGAATCCCCGGAGCACTCTCATGATCCGGCCGAGCGATACGACTGGCGGCCTGTCACGCCCTAACACGTTCCGCCCACTCACCATCTCTGGCGGGATCCGGGCCGCCGCAGGCCGCACTCCGGACAAGGCGGCGCTGGGTATGGACGGCCGGCAGCTACGCTACCGCGACCTGGTTGACCGCATCGACCGCGTATCGAACGCGGCGCGTGCTGGCCTGGGTTTGACGCGGGGCGAGCGCGTGGCGCTGCTGGCGCCCAACTGCCCCGAGCTGGTCGAGCTGGTGTGCGGCCTGTCCGCCGTCGGCATTGCCGCGGTGATGGTCAACCCGCGGCTCACGGCGCCGGAGATCGGCTATATCTGCGCCGACTCGGGTGCACGCGCGATGCTGGTGCATCCGGCGCTGGCGGACCTGGCGCGAGCGGCCGATCTGCCCGGCATCGAGCGCATGATTGAGCTGGGACCGGACTACGAAGACTGGCTGGCCAAAGCTGCGGCCACCCCGCCCGAGGTTGCGGTGGAAGAGTGGGACGTCTTTGCCATGCACTACACGGCGGGCACCACGGGGGAACCGAAAGGCGTGCTGTTACCCCACCGCTCGCGTGCCCTGACGTTCTTCGGCATGGCCGTGGAGTACGGCTGCTACAGCCCCGCGGACCGGGCGTTGGCGATCGCGCCGATGTTCCACGGTGCCGGTTTCGCCTTTGCCGTGGCGCCGGTGTTCTTCGGCGGCTACTGTGAGATCCTGCCGCGCTTTGACCCCGAGCGCGCCCTGGAGCTCATGGCCGATTGCGCCGTGACCAACACTTTCATGGTGCCAACGCACTTCCAGGCGGTATTCGCCCTGGACGAGGGGGTGCTCAACGGCCATCGCACGCCCGCCCTCCGGACCATCGTCTCGAATGCAGCGCCGCTGGCACAGGCCACCAAAGAGCGCATTGTGGGGTACTTCGGCGAGGGCATCCTCCACGAGACCTACGGTTCCACGGAGGCCGGCATCGTGTGCAACCTCCGCCCGGAGGACCAGTTGCGCAAACAGCAGTGTGTGGGTCTGCCGTTTCCCTGCACCGAGGTGCGTCTTCTCGGCGACGATGGCCTCGACGTGGCGCCTGGCGAGGTCGGGGAGCTCTACAGCCGTTCGCCGTACCTTTTTAACGGCTACTGGGGTCGGCCCGAGGCGACCGCAGCAGCGCTACGCGAGGGTTGGCTGACCGTCGGGGACCTGGCCCGCCGTGACGAGGAGGGTTACCTCTACATCGTCGACCGCAAGAAGGACATGATCATCTCGGGTGGCGTGAACGTCTATCCGCGCGAGATCGAAGAGTGGTTGCTGCGGCATTCGGCGGTGGCGGAGGCCGCGGTCATCGGCGTCCCGGACGAGTACTGGGGTGAGGCCGTGCAGGCCTGCGTGGTGCGTCGTCCGGGCGCGAAGGTCACCGCCGGGCAGTTGATGGCACACTGCGAAGGCCACCTTGCACGCTACAAGCTACCACGGGCCATCGCGTTCGTGGACGCATTGCCCCGCAATGCTGCCGGCAAGGTTCTGAAACGGCAGATGCGGGACGCCTTCAACGGGAGGGGTGCCTCATGACGGTGCGTATTGCGGCCGTTCATGCGGCGCCGGCGTTGCTGGACCGGGACGCGTGCATCGGCAAGGCCTGTGACTGGATTGCCCGGGCCGGCCGGGAGGGCGTCGACTTGCTGGTTTTTCCCGAGGTGTTCGTCCCCGGGTTTCCCTACTGGATCAACTGCTACCCCCCGCTGGTTCAGGGGGAGCTGAACCTGCGCTACATGCGGTCGTCTCTCGAGGTTCCGGGCCCGGAGATCGAGACCGTGTGCAAGGCCGCCAAGGCGGCCGGCGTGACCGTGGTGCTGGGCGTGAGCGAACGCGACGGCGGCACCTGCTACAACACCCAGGTGTTCATCGCCTCCGACGGCACCCTCCTGGGCAAGCACCGAAAGCTGCAGCCGACCTATGCGGAACGCTACATCTGGGGACAGGGGGACGGCTCCACGCTGCGCGTGTGGGACACGCCGGTTGGGCGCGTCGGGGGATTGGCCTGCTGGGAGCACACGATGAACCTGGCGCGCCAGGCGCTGATCGATCAGGGGCTGCAGATCCACGCCGGTTCCTGGCCGGCACTCGGCACTCTGGCCGGTTTCGACGCCATGTTTGACGATCAGGTCGAGGCGATGAGCCGGGCCCATGCGCTCACGGGCCAGTGCTTCGTGGTGGTGGCCCAGGACACTGTCACCCAGGAGATGCTGGACGTCATGAGCGACGCCCTGGGGCGGCAGAACTTCCTGTCCGTCGGGGGCGGCTGGTCAGCTGTGATCCACCCGTGGGGCACGTACGTGGCCGGTCCCCACCGTGGTGGCGAGGAGACCCTGGTGGTGGCGGATGTCGATCTGGACGAAATCGATGCGGTCAAAGGTTTTGTCGATGCGGCCGGTCACTACTCTCGCCCGGAAGTCCTCCGTTTGATGTTCGATGACCGCGCGTACCGGCCCATGAGTCGATCGACGGACGGTTGAACGCCGGTGACCGCGGTCATCGGGGTGAGTCGCGCTGTTCCATTGTCGCAACGGGCGCGGGGCGGGCGCGACGCTCCGGGATCTCCAGGCCACCGGTTTGGTAAACGGCCCCAGGTCCGGGCCCCGATACCGCCTGGCTGGCCGGGAACTTGAGGCGTCTTTTGCGGCAGGGACCGCCCAACT
>DATFML010000376.1:0-4973 GCA_035266965.1 Gammaproteobacteria bacterium | reverse complement strand
CCCTGGACTGCCCCATCTGCGATCAGGGCGGGGAATGCGAGCTGCAGGATCTGGCCCTGGGCTACGGGCGCAGCGTGTCCCGCTTCACCGAGAAGAAGCGGGTGGTGCAGGACAAGAACATCGGTCCGCTGATTTCCACCGACATGACCCGCTGCATCCACTGCACGCGTTGCGTACGGTTCCTGGAGGAAATCGCCGGTTACAAGGAACTGGGCGGCACCGGCCGCGGCGAGAACGTGGAGATCGGCACCTACGTCGAGCGGGCCATCGAATCGGAAATGTCCGGCAACGTCATCGACGTGTGCCCGGTGGGGGCGTTGACTTCCAAGCCCTTCCGGTTCGCGGCGCGGGCCTGGGAGCTGACCCAGCACCCCACGGTGGCGCCCCATGATTCGGTGGGTTCCAACCTGTTTCTGCATACCCGCCGCGGCGAGGCTCTGCGCGTGGTGCCCCGGGAGAACGAAGCCGTCAACGAGGTGTGGCTGTCGGATCGGGACCGGTTCAGCTATCAGGGCATCAACAGCTCCGAGCGTCTGCAGACGCCCATGGTGAAGGTGGACGGCGTCTGGAAGGAAGTGGAGTGGGAGACGGCTTTGCAGACGGTGGCCGATCGCCTGCGAGGTGTCATCGAAACCCACGGTCCCGAACAGCTGGGCATGCTGGTGTCGCCCACCGCCACCCTGGAGGAAATGTACCTGGCGGGAAAGCTGGCCGAAGGCCTGGGCTGCAGCAACGTCGATCATCGTCTGCGGCAGGTCGATTTCAGCGATCAGGACCGCGCTCCCCGCTTTCCGTGGCTGGGTCAGAGTATCGAGGACCTCGAGCGGGTCGACGCCGCGCTCCTGATCGGTTCCAACGTGCGCAAGGACCTGCCCATCGTGGGCCATCGCCTGCGCAAGGCATCCCTGGCGGGCGCCAAGCTGATGTTCATCAACCCGGTGGACTACCAGTTCCGCTTCAAGGTGGCCGCCAAAGCCATCGTGCAACCCTCTCGGATGGTCGCCGAACTGGCGGCGGTGGCTGCCGCTGTGCTGGCCGCCAAGGGTGTCCAGGCGCCGGCCGACTTGAAGGCGCTGGTGGACAGCGCGCAGCCCGGCGAGACCCACCAGGCCATGGCCCAGGCCCTGACCGACGGCGAGCGTGCGACGGTGCTGCTGGGCAACGGCGCCAACGCCCATCCCGCTTTCTCCGCTCTGCGAGCACTGGCGGCGTTGATCGCCGAGCACAGCGAAGCGGTGCTCGGCTACCTGCCCGAGGCGGCCGACAGCGCGGGGGGCTGGCTGGCCGGCGCGCTGCCCCACCGCCAGGCCGACGGAACGCCGCGGGAAGCGGTGGGCCTGCATGCTCGCGCCATGATCGAACAGCCCCGTAAGGGCTATCTGTTGTTCGGCGTCGAACCCGAGTACGACTGCTTCGACGGTTGCCTGGCCCGGCGGGCGATGGACGAGGCGGAGTTCGTGGTGGCGCTGACCTCGTTCACCAGCGAGGCCCTGCAGAGCTATGCTGACGTGCTGCTGCCCCTGGGGGTCTTTACCGAGACCTCGGGCACCTATATAAACCTGGAGGGCCGCTGGCAGGGCTTCGCCGGTGCCAGCCGCCCGGTGGGCGACGCGCGCCCGGGGTGGAAGATCCTGCGTGTGCTGGGCAACCTGTGCGGCTGCGGCGGCTTCGACTACATGTCCTCCGAGCAGGTGCGCGACGATGTGCGCAACCGCGTGGGCCGAGGCACCCGCAACAACCGCCTGCAGCCGGGTGCGGTGGCCGGCACGACCCCCGGGGATCTGGAGCGGGTGGGCGATGTGCCCATTTACGCATTTGACCCGCTGGTACGTCGTGCCACCGCTCTGCAGCATACCGACGACGGCGCCGACGCGGTGGTGCGCATCTGCCTTGCCCAGGCCGAGCAGTTGGGCATAGCCGATGCCGAGCGTGTTACTGTGCGTCAGGGCGAATGCAGTGCCACCCTGCCGCTGGTGATCGACGAGCGCGTGGCCCGGGGCTGTGCCTGGATACCGGCCGCGCGGCCGTCCAGCGTGACCCTGGGCGGTGCATTCGGAACGGTGAAACTGCAGAAGGCATGAACGACATCGGGCCCGGACGCTGTAATGGGCGGGCCGGGTGAACACAGGTCCTAACGACTTTCGGTTCTGGCGAGCATGAACGAGACACTGGCGCACTTGATAGGCACACCGGCCTTGATCGTTCTGAAGATCCTGGTCATCGTGCTGCCGCTGATGCTGGCGGTCGCGTATCTGACCTACGCGGAGCGCAAGATCATCGGCTCTATCCAGGTGCGCATCGGCCCCAACCGGGTCGGGCCGCTGGGTCTGCTGCAGCCCATTGCGGATGCAGTCAAGCTGATGATGAAAGAGGTTATCGTCCCGACCAATGCCAATCGCTTCCTGTTCGTGATCGCTCCCATGCTGTCCATCGGCCCGGCGCTGGCCGCCTGGGCGGTGATTCCCTTCAGTGATCATCTGGTGCTGGCCAACATCAATGCCGGCCTGCTGTACGTACTGGCGCTGACTTCGCTGGGTGTCTATGGCGTGATCATCGCCGGCTGGGCCGCCAACTCCAAATACGCCTTTTTGGGCGCCATGCGCTCGGCGGCCCAGATCGTCGCCTACGAGATCGCCATGGGCTTTGCCCTGGTGGGTGTGCTGATGGCCGCCGGCAGCCTGAACATGCGCGAGATCGTGCTGGCCCAGAGCGGCAACATCCTGCACTGGTACTGGCTGCCCCTGCTGCCTCTGTTCCTGGTGTACTTCATTTCCGGCGTGGCCGAGACCAATCGCGCGCCCTTCGACGTGGCCGAGGGGGAGTCGGAGATCGTGGCCGGCTTCCATGTGGAATACTCCGGCATGGCCTTTGCCGTGTTCTTCCTGGCCGAGTACGCCAACATGATTCTGATCTCGGCCCTGGCCGCCACCCTGTTCATGGGCGGTTGGCTGTCCCCCTTCCAGGGCATCCCGGGGCTGGAAACCGCCTTCGCCTGGGTGCCGGGGCTGGTCTGGTTCGTGCTGAAGATCTGTTTCTTTCTGTTCTTCTTCCTGTGGTTCCGGGCCACGTTCCCGCGCTACCGCTATGACCAGATCATGCGTCTGGGCTGGAAGGTGTTCATTCCGATCACCATCGTGTGGCTGCTGGTGGAAGGCATCGCGGTGGTGGCGAAAGTCGGCCCCTGGTTCGCCTGACGGACCCGGCCTGCCGAGCGCAACGGAGAGACGATGAAGACGATCCGCCACTACATCAAGAGCCTGCTGCTGTGGGAGCTGCTTCTGGGCCTGCGCCTGACAGGCAAGTACCTGTTCTCGCGCAAGGTGACCGTGCAGTACCCGGAGGAGAAGACGCCGCAATCGCCGCGCTTCCGGGGCCTGCATGCGCTGCGCCGCTATCCCAACGGCGAGGAGCGCTGCATCGCCTGCAAGCTGTGCGAGGCCGTGTGCCCGGCGCTGGCCATCACCATCGAGGCGGCACCCCGGGAGGACGGCACCCGGCGCACCACGCGCTACGACATCGACCTGTTCAAGTGCATCTTCTGCGGTTTCTGCGAGGAGTCCTGCCCGGTGGACTCCATCGTGGAGACTCGCATCTACGAATACCATTTCGAAAATCGCGGCGAGCAGATCATGACCAAGGACAAACTGCTGGCCGTCGGGGACAAATGCGAGGCCCAGTTGGCCGCGGACCGCGCCGCTGACGCGCGCTACCGCTAGCAGGCACCGGCCCGCAATCGCAACGACAGGATAAAAGACCCGGCATGAGCTTCCAGCAATTCATCTTCTACGTGTTCGCGGCGATTCTGGTCTTCGCCGCTTTCCGCGTCATCACGGTGCGCAACCCGGTTCATGCCGCGCTCCACCTGGTGCTGGCGTTCTTCACCAGCGCCGCCCTGTGGCTGCTGCTGGAGGCTGAATTCCTGGCCATCGCCCTGGTGCTGGTCTATGTGGGTGCCGTGATGGTGCTGTTCCTGTTCGTGGTCATGATGCTGGACATCAACACCGCTCCCATCAAGGAGGGATTCACGCGCTACCTGCCGGTGGGCATTGCGGTGGCTCTGCTCATGATGGTGGAGATGTCGCTGGTGGTCGGGTCGCGTTTCTTCGGGCCGCAGAAGGTGGCCATTCCGGCGCCGGAGCCGGCAGGTGTGAGCAACACCAGCGCCCTGGGCAACCTGCTGTACACCCATTACGTGTACCCGTTCGAGATCGCCTCGGTGATCCTGCTGGTGGCCATCGTGGCGGCCATCGCACTGACCATGCGCCGGCGGGCGGAAACCAAGTATCAGAATCCCGCCCGGCAGGTGGCGGTGCGACGGGCCGACCGGGTGAGGCTGGTGAAAATGACTGCCGAAAAGCGCCGGTGAGCGCAGGGCAGAGTCGGCACCGCCTCGCGGCGGGCGCGGCGACGGTAGGACGCGGCGGGTCAGCGCCGCGGGATATTCCAAGCGTTGTACGGAGTCAGGAGTGCCCGCTCGACGGGCGGGCCGAACGGCATGCGCGTGCCGGGTGCCGGGCGGACAACGACGGACAAGGGGTTGGTGGATGATTGCACTGTCAGACTATCTGGTGTTGGGGGCCATACTGTTCGGCCTCAGCGTGGCGGGGATCTTCATCAACCGCAAGAACGTCATCATCCTGCTGATGGCCATCGAGCTGATGCTGCTGGCGGTGAACATGAATTTCATCGCCTTCTCCCATTATCTGGGCGACATGGCCGGACAGGTGTTCGTGTTCTTCATCCTCACCGTGGCCGCTGCGGAGGCGGCCATCGGGCTGGCGATCCTGGTGGTGCTGTTCCGCAACCGGCAGACCATCAACGTCGATGACCTGGATACCATGAAGGGCTGAGGCATGGAGAACGTCTACCTCACCATCGTCCTCGCGCCCCTGGCCGCAGCCATCGTGGCCGGCCTGTTCGGCCGCCAGGTCGGGCGCGCCGGGGCCCATACCGTCACCATCCTCGGTGTCGGC
>DATFML010000375.1:0-2610 GCA_035266965.1 Gammaproteobacteria bacterium | reverse complement strand
CGGACATAGAGAAGGGTCAATCAGCTGTCTTTGCGGGGCTCGTCAACTGGCGTGTTCTCGAAGTTGGCGTCGTCCTTGGAATCGTCCCGGATCTGGTCTTTTTCTTCTTCCGCCTCTTTCATCGCGCCACGAAAGCCCTTCACCGCGCTGCCCAGGTCGGAACCCAGGGTGCGCAGACGCTTCGTACCGAAAATTGCAAGCACGATAACCAGGATGATCAACAGCTGCGGCCAGCTAATGTTGGCAAACATCCGATACTCCCGGGGCAGAGCCCCTAAATCCTCTCAAAGGCCCGGTCAGAACCGGGCACGAATTATGTTCATGATACCGATGAAATCGCAATAAAACCGTATCAATATCACGTATTGGGAACGCTCAGCTCTCGAGCCAGAACGTCACCGGACCGTCGTTGACCAGGGCGACTTGCATATTCGCGCCAAAGCGCCCGGTCTCCACCCTGGCGAGGCTCTGACGGCAGGTGGCGACCAGCTCCCTGAAATACGCCTCGCCCTTGTCGGGCGCCGCGGCCCGGGTGAAGCTGGCTCGTGTGCCTTTCCGGGTATCGGCGGCCAGTGTGAATTGCGGCACCAGCAACAGCCCGCCGTCTTCGTCCAGCACGCTGCGATTCATGCGTCCTTCCTCATCGGGAAAGACCCGGTAGGACAGGATTCGTTCCGCGAGCCGGCGCACGTCGCGCTCACCGTCGTCGCGATGCACGGCGACCAGCACCAGCAGCCCGCGGCCGATCTGGCCCACGGTTTCGTCACTCACGGTGACGCTGGCGCTGGTGACACGTTGCAGCAGGGCAATCATTTCTGCGTTATCCCGATAGTTAGTCCCGGCCCGGAGCCTTTATTAATGCATCAACGAGTAACAAAGGCCATAGCCCGGCAGTGAGCGTGCGAGATTGTTGCCACCGGCCGGTGGGCACGCTGGCGCAGGCCCACCGAGCGCCATGCGTGTCGGGCGCCACGGAGGGCAGCCCGGTGTATTGCTCCCGCCGGCCGGCCCAGGGAAGGGCGGGCCCTGGCCTGCAGGTCGGGGCCCACTTTCTATTGAAAAATGACCTTCCTAAGAACCAATTATCCCACTAATAATTTAAAACGCCTATTAGTGGGAATAATATTGGCTTTTATGGGGCGTCAGGGTCCCCGGGTGGGAGGCTGGCGCGAGCGGGGAACGCCGCATACACTAGCGGCTGTTTTGACCTCCCGCGCGGTGTGAGCGATGAAAAGACGACAATTCGTAGGCAGCCTCGCGGCGGCCGGGCTGGCCGCCTGTTCCAGGCAGGACGGCGGCAACGCAGCGCCGGCAGCGCGATTCGAGGAGCAATTCGAGTGGTCCATCGCGACCTCGTGGCCGCCGAAGTACCCGGGGCTGGGCATCGCCGTCAACAACCTCGTCGACCGTATCGACAGGGCGTCGGGGGGGCGCCTCAAGATCAAGGTATACGCTGCTGGTGAACTGGTGCCGGCTTTCGAGGCCTTCGATGCGGCCAGCCGCGGCACCGTCGAGATGGGTCACGACGCGTCGTATTACCACAAGGGCAAGGTGCCCGCGGCGCAGTTCATGACCGCGCTGCCGTTCGGCATGACCTACATGGAGATGAACGCGTGGCTCTACTATGGCGGCGGGCTGGATCTCTGGCGCGAACTCTACGAGCCGTTCAACCTGGTGCCGTTCCCCTGTGGCAATACCGGCGTGCAGATGGGCGGCTGGTTCAACAAGGAGATCAATTCGATCGCCGACCTGAAGGGCCTCAAGATGCGCATCCCGGGGCTCGGGGGGGAGGTTTTGCGCCGCGCCGGGGGAACACCGGTGACGCTGCCGGCGTCGGAGATCTTTACCTCGCTGCAGACGGGCGCCATCGATGCCACGGAATGGGTAGGCCCCTATAACGACACGACGCTGGGGCTGCACACGGTCGCCCGGTATTACTACTACCCCGGGTGGCAGGAGCCCGCGCCCGCGCTGCAGGCCTACGTGAACCGGCAGGCCTGGGACTCGCTGCCGCCGGACCTGCAGGCCATCATCGACATTTCCTGCCAGGCTGTCACCACGGACATGCAGGCCGAGTACGCGCACGGCAACGCGCTGGCGCTGGAGCAGCTCACGGCGGATCCGGACGTGGAGCTGCGCCAGTTTCCCGACGACGTGCTGCAGTACCTCAAGTCGATCGCGCAGGAAATCGTGGAAGAGATGGTGGCCGACGATCCGATGGCGGCAAAAATCTACAAATCGTGGTCTTCGTTCCTCGGAAAATCGATCCCGAATTCGCGCATAACGGAACAGGCGTTTCTCGCCACCCGGCGTTAGTGCCGGCGCCTCAGACCGGGTCAGCTGCCGTAGATCCGGCCCGGCAGCCAGGTGACGAGGCCGGGAAACAGTGCGAGCAATAACAGCGCCCCGAGCTGTATGACCACGAACGGAATCACGCCACGATAAATCTGTTGCGTCGTCACCGACGGCGGCGCCACGCCGCGGAGGTAGAACAAGGCAAAGCCGAACGGCGGCGTCAGGAACGACGTCTGCAGGTTGATCGCGATCATCACGCCCAGCCAGACGGGGTCCAGGCCCATCGCCAGTAGCACAGGCCCTACGATAGGCACG
>DATFML010000374.1:0-5435 GCA_035266965.1 Gammaproteobacteria bacterium | reverse complement strand
TGCAAGGTGCCACCGCGACCACCATCGGCATCGCGCTCGGGGCTTACGGCTTGACCCAGGCGATCTTTCAGATTCCCTTCGGCATGCTTTCCGACAGGGTGGGCCGCAAGCCCATGATCGCTTTGGGTCTGTTGATTTTCGCCGGCGGCAGCGCCGTGGCGGCGATGTCACACACCATCCTGGGCGTGATTCTCGGACGGATTCTGCAGGGCGCCGGAGCCGTGGGGTCCACCATTCTGGCATTGGCCGCCGATCTTACCCGCGAGGAAAACCGCACCAAGGCGATGGCTCTGATCGGCATGACCATCGGCTTTTCGTTTGCGTTGGCGGTGGTGCTGGGTCCGATCCTGAATACCTGGATCGGTGTGCCCGGGATTTTCGGTCTGACAGCCGTGCTGGCGCTCGCCGGTATTGGCGTTTTGCAGTTCATGGTGCCCCGTCCGGTCCAGAGCCGGCTGCATCGCGACACCGAGCCGGTCCCGGCCCTGTTCAAGAAGGTGCTGACCGACGGTCAGTTGCTGCGGCTGGATTTCGGCATCATGGTGCTGCACCTGATTCTCACCGCCAGCTTCGTGGCCCTGCCGGTGGTTTTGGGGTCTCCCTCCGGCGCTGATCTGAAGGCCAGCCATCAGTGGTTCCTGTACCTGCCGGTGCTGCTGGTGTCGGTGGTCGCCATGGTGCCGTTCATCATCGTGGCCGAAAAGCGGCGCAAGCTGAAGTCGGTGTTTCTGGGCTCGATTCTCGCGCTGGCCGCTTCCGAGTTCGCTCTCATGGAATGGCATGGCAATGTGGAGGGCATCGGCGTCGCCCTGGTGGTGTTCTTCACGGCATTTACGCTCATGGAGGCCAGCCTGCCGTCATTGATTTCCAAGGTCGCACCGCCGGAAAGCAAGGGAACCGCCATGGGGGTGTATTCGAGCTCGCAGTTCCTCGGCATCTTCATCGGCGGGGCACTGGGCGGTTGGCTGTTCGGACATTACCACGCCCATGGGGTGTTCGCCTTCACCGGTCTGGCGGCCCTGGTGTGGTTCCTGGTGGCCTGGAGCATGAAGAGCCCCCGCTACCTCAACAGCTATCTGATCAATGTCGGCGAAATCGACCCCAAGGAGGCCGAGCGGCTGGCGACCCGGCTGACCCAGGTGCAGGGGGTGGCCGAGGCGGCAGTGGTGCCCGAGGACGGGGTGGCATATCTGAAGGTGGACGGCCACGCCCTGGACGAAAGTGCCCTGCAGGCCCTGATTCCCACCAGCCACGAACCGGATCCGGTCGGGGTTTGATCAGCGCCCGCGGGCGCCCTATGATGGGTTAGGTCGGCGTCAAGGGCGCCGACCCGCATGACAGGGACGTGTCTACAGATACCATTGGGGGAGAGAGCAATGGCAAGGGGAGTGAACAAAGTCATCTTGATCGGCAACCTGGGGAAGGACCCCGAGGTGCGGTATCTGCCCAGCGGCAGTGCCGTCGCCAACGTGACGCTGGCCACCAGCGAACAGTGGAAGGACAAGCAGACCGGTGATCAGCAGGAGCGCACCGAATGGCACAACGTGGCCTTTTTCGGGCGTCTCGCGGAAATCGTCGGTGAATACCTCAAGAAGGGTTCCCAGGTCTACGTGGAAGGCAGTCTGCGTACCCGCAAGTGGCAGGACAAGAACGGCAACGACCGCTACACCACCGAGATCATCGCCAGCGAGATGCAGATGCTGGGTGGGCGCGGCGGCGGTTCCGCGGGCTTCAATGACAACCGCTCATCGTCGCGCCCGGCGCCGGCCAGCGAAAGCAGCGGCCCGTCGGATGAGTTTGAGGACGATATTCCGTTCTAGGACCCTGTAAGTGCAGATCCCAGCAAAGGCCAGTCCATATGACTGGCCTTTTTCTTGGTTCGGGGCGGGCGCGGTGCCGCCCGGGGACGGCCCAGCCGGGCCGCTCCCGGATGCTCGTCTCTGGCGCCATGGCTCAATACCCTGATTGCATTGTGGTTGCCCCCCCCCCATCGGCCGGTGGGTGGTTGTTGCAGGGTTGGTGTACAATAACAGTCCAGCGGTGGGCAACTCTGGCGATGCCTACCCGGTTGCAGAGGTCGTTCCCCCGACGCCATGTCCCCTGAATCCCCTCGTCGTCTTCAGCCCCTGTGTGACCGTATCGGCCGGGATCGGGTGGAGGCTGTGGTGGCTCGATTCTATGACCGACTGGAGACGGACCCCCGGTTGGGCCGCTATTTTTCGGCCATTCCCGACCTTCAAGCCCATCGCCAGCGTATCGCCGATTTCTGGTGGATTGCCATGGGCGGGCGACTGGCGGCTCCGCCCGAAGTGGACATGGTCGGTGCCCACCGGCCACTGGGCCTGAGCACCGAGGATTTCAGTCATTGGCTGGCCTTGTTTGATGAAACGGTGCAGCGGTCCCTGCCGGCCGACCTGGCCGACCCGTGGCTGCTGATGGCCAAGGCAGTCGCCCAGCGCCTGATAGGCCAGGTGGTGGATCGATAGCCCTTCCCGGCTGTTCTGTGCCACGAGGTGGGAACTGGGGTTCCTCCGTTTCCGGCAAATCCCTCCCGAACCCCCGTTGTTTCTGACAAGTCACTCCAGCTACTGCTATCAACCTAATGATTTTGCGGTTGTCTTTGCGGGAAGCGGCCCCTCGGGAGAGCTAAGTTACTGTCACGTAAGCAGGATTCTTTGCGGTCGAGGCTGTATTTCGCTTGACATTGTCGGTAAGGGGTCAATATAGTGGCGGCAAAGTGGGACAAAGTGGAAATATGTGGAGAATGGAGTAGCCAGAGGGGGCTCGGGTGTTCTTCGGCGGAAACCCAATCAATCTGGACGCGAAGGGCCGCATGGCGCTGCCTACGCGTTTCCGTGAGTCCCTCGCGGAGTGCTGCAACGGCCGCCTGACCATGACCGTGCATCATCAGGATCGCTGCCTGCTGCTCTATCCCTATCCCGAGTGGGAAGAAATCCAGCGCAAGCTCACCCGCCTGCCCAACCAGGACAAGCAGACCCGCTGGCTGCAGCGCATGGTCCTCGGGCATGCGGTGGAGGTGGAGATGGACGGCAGCGGACGCGTCGTCATTCCGCCGCGCCTGCGGGCCCATGCCAACCTCGACAAACGCGTGGTGCTGGCGGGCCTGGGAAACAAGTTCGAGATCTGGAACGAAGAGGTGTGGGACCACACGCGCGATGAGTGGATCAATGAGGATCATGCGGACACGGATCTTCCGGATACGCTCGGATCCCTGGCGCTCTGAGCTCGATGGTCGAGGGGTACCCCCATAGTCCGGTACTTCTGAACGAGGTGCTGGCGGGGCTCAACGTTCAGGCGGACGGACGTTACGTGGATGGAACCTACGGCAGGGGCGGGCATGCCGCCGCACTTCTCGAACGACTGGGATCCGAGGGGCGTCTGCTGGCCATCGACAAGGACCCCGAAGCGGTGGCAGCGGCAGCCCGGCGGTTCGGCGGTGACAGCCGGTTCCAGGTGGAAAGAGGCTCATTCGCCACGCTGGAGCAGGCCATACGGCGTCTGGGTTGGTACGGGGCCGTGAGTGGTGTGCTGCTCGACCTGGGCGTGTCCTCGCCGCAATTGGACGATGCGCGACGCGGCTTCAGCTTTCTCAACGAAGGTCCACTGGACATGCGCATGGACCCGGACAGCGGTACGAGTGCAGCGGACTGGTTGGCCCGGGCCTCGGAGCGGGAAATCGCCGACGTGCTGTGGCGCTACGGCGAAGAACGCTTTTCGCGGCGCATAGCCCGTACGCTGGTCGCGGCACGCGCGGAGCGGCCCATCACGACCACTGCGCAGTTGGCGGACTTGATCGCCCGCGCGGTCCCCGGTCGGGAGCGGCACAAGCATCCGGCGACGCGCAGCTTCCAGGGGATTCGCATCTACATCAATCACGAACTGGAAGACCTGGAAGAAGGTCTGCGTCAGGCCGTGGAGGTGCTCGCCCCGGGGGGGCGGCTGGCGGTGATCAGTTTTCATTCCCTGGAAGATCGGATGGTGAAGCGGTTCATGCGCCGCGAAGCCGAAGGTGAACCTGTACCGCCCGATCTGCCGATCCGCGGTCCGCTCCCCGCCGGGCGCTTGCGGATCGTGGCCAAGGCAGTGAAGCCGGGCGCCGATGAGCTTGCGGCCAACCCGCGGGCGCGCAGCGCGGTATTGCGGATCGGGGAGCGGGTGGCATGAAGGGCCAGACCCTGGCAGTGGTGGTGCTGGCGGTGCTGGTGATGGTTTCCGCGTTGGGCGTGGTGTATGTCAAGTATGAATCGCGCAAGCTGTTTATTCAGTTGCAGGCGCTGCAGAGCCGGCGTGACCAGATGAACGTGGAGTGGGGCCGCTTGCAGCTCGAGCAGAGCACCTGGGCGACGCACAGCCGTATCGAGCGGGTGGCCCGGGACCGGTTGGGCATGGTGACTCCGTCGCCCGATTCGGTGGTGATTGTCCGGCCATGACGGCACGGGACGCCAAGCGCGCGTGTGCCGGGCGTCGGACCCTGATCCTGGTGCTGCTGGGGGTGGCGTTTGCCGCCGTGGTGGCTCGCGACCTCTATCTGCAGGTGCTGGACAAGGACTTCCTGCAGGGCGAGGCCGATGCCCGCCAGCTGCGGGTGGTGGAGATCCCGGCCCACCGCGGCATGATTCTGGATCGCGAAGGTCAGCCGCTGGCAATCAGCACACCGGTGGACTCGGTGTGGGCCAATCCCAAGGAGCTCAATCCCGCCCCCCGCTATCTGCCGGCGCTGGCCAAACTGCTGGACCTGAAGACCAGTGACCTGCGCCGGCTGCTGGCCAGGCGGGCGAACAAGGAATTCGTGTATCTCAAGCGCCAGATCGATCCGTCGCTGGCGCACCGGGTCAAGGAACTGGGCGCGCCCGGCGTTTATCTGCAGCGCGAATACAAGCGTTACTACCCGGCCGGCGAGGTGACCGCCCACGTGCTCGGCTTCACCAACATCGACGACGTGGGACAGGAAGGGCTTGAGCTGAGCTACGACGACTGGCTGCGCGGAGAGCCCGGCTCCAAGCGGGTCATCCAGGACGGCCGTCATCACATCATCGAGGACGTTGATCAGATCCGCGCCCCGCGCCCGGGCCACAACCTGACTCTCAGTCTGGACCGCGGCATCCAGTACCTGGCCTACCGCGAACTGAAGGCCGCGGTGCTGAAGCATCACGCAAAATCCGGCTCGGTGGTGGTGCTGGACCCCAAGACCGACGAAGTACTGGCCATGGTCAATCAGCCTTCCTTCAACCCGAACAACCGGACCCACATCGATCAGGCCGCCATGCGCAACCGTGCGGTGACCGACGTCTTCGAGCCCGGCTCCACCATGAAGCCGTTTACCATCGCGGCCGCCCTGGAGAGCGGGCGCTACACGCCCCATACCCCCATCGGCACCGCACCGGGCTTCATCCGGGTCGGCGACAACACCATTC
>DATFML010000373.1:0-18363 GCA_035266965.1 Gammaproteobacteria bacterium | reverse complement strand
ATTTTGCCGATCAGAAACTTCGCATCGGCATTGCCCTGCTGGGCGGAGAGGGTCAGCCAGTGGGCGGCCTGGGAAGGTTTGCGGGCTGTGCCCTTTCCATGGAGGCAGGCGCGCCCCAACTCGTACTGGGCCTTGGCGTTGCCGGCGGCGGCCGACTTCTTCCACCAGTAGACGGCGTGGGCGGGGTCCTTGTCCACGCCCTTACCCTGGGCGTACAGATCGCCCACCAGCTGCTGGGCGTAGGGCTGACCGTCACGGGCCGCCCGCGTGAGCCAGAAGGCCCCCTTCCCGGGATCGGGTTTCAGGCCGTAACGCCCTTCCAGGTAGGCCAGTCCCAGCAGCAGCTGGGCGCTGGGATTCTCGTTCTTCGCGGCGGCGGAAATGGTCGCCAGCTCCTTGGCGGCGTGCGTGGGTTCGGCGGCCGGGGCGGGAGCGCCAAGGACCAGACACAGACCAATGGCAATAGGGAATTGGGACAGCTTGTGCATCGCGTGCTACCGGTTCATCAGCGGGCAGGTGGGGGACGTTGTCCTGTCAGTGTGTCGGCGGTGCACGGTCGAGATGGTAAAGCACCGCGATCAACACCAGTGTCGCTCCCAGCATCAGGTGGGGGCCGAACAACCAGAATACCAGAGGTACGGAAACGTGGTAGGCCCGCATGCCCAGGCTGTAGTAGCCGCCCGCGCGGTTCAGGTGGATTGCCACGCGTTTCGCCGTGAGGGCCTTGGGCCTTCGTTCCGCCGGCACGCCGATCAGGTAGCCCACGTGGTTGAACATGCGGATCGACATGGAGAAGCTGAAGAAGGCGATGAAGAAGTCCGCCACCAGCAGCAGGGATTTGGCCACCCACAGGCCCGCGTGCTTGGAGCCGAGCACGCTGATGCTGTGGAACGAGGCGGCCAGCTTGTCGGCCTGTTCGGTCAGGGTCAGGGTGCCGATGATCAGCAGCACCGCAGTGGAGGCCAGAAAGGTGGCGGCCATGGTGGAATTGCGCAGGGTCTGCACGCCGACGATGGCCTGGCCGTCGCCGTCCATGATGTTCTCCACCCAGGCCGTGCGCGCCGCCCGGTTGATGGCCTGAATGGTATAGGAGGAATCATGGCGCAGCCGGTACGCCAGATACAGATGGTAGCCGGCCAGCAAAGCCACGCTGACGCCGAAACTGATGATGTCGGTGCCGTATTCGCTCCACCAATGGGCCTGCATGGTCAGCTCTCCACCGGGCGCGGAACCGGACGCGGACCGACGGCCTGGCGCGGCGATGCGGGGCGCTGGTGGGAGCGGGCGGACAGATTCATGACGGCTATCCCAGCGCCCGGACCAGTTTGGTCAGTGCCTGGCCGCGGTGGCTCAAGCGGTTCTTGATTTCCGCCGGCAGCTCGGCGGCCGAGCAGTCGTGGGTGGGGACGTGGAAGACCGGGTCGTAGCCGAAGCCGTTGTCGCCGCGGGGCGCATTCAGAATCCGACCTTCCCAGGTGCCCTGGCAGATGACAGGCGTGGGGTCGGCGTCATGGCGCAGGTACACCATGACGCATTGGAAACGCGCCGTACGGGCCTGTTCCTCCATCCCGTCCAGCGCCGCCAGCAGCTTGTCGACGTTGTCCCGGTCGCTGGCGCCGCTGCCGGCATAGCGCGCCGAGTAGATGCCGGGCCCGCCGTTCAGGGCGTCCACCTCGATGCCCGAGTCGTCCCCTATGGCGGGCAGGCCGGTGTGGCGGGTGGCGTTGCGGGCCTTGAGAATGGCGTTTTCCACGAAGGTCAGGCCGGTCTCCTCCGCCTCCGGTACCCCGTATTGGGACTGGGGTACCACCTGCAGGTCGTGCCCCTCCAGCAACTGGTTGATCTCGCGTACCTTGCCCGGGTTGCCGCTGGCCAGCACCACCGTCTTCATGCCGGCGCTTCCGCCAGCGCCGTGCGCTGGGCCTGCACCAGCCGTTCGATGCCGCCGCGGGCCAGACCCAGCATGGCCAGCAGCTCGTCCTGGCTGAACGGATGGCCTTCGGCGGTGCCCTGCACTTCGATGAACTGGCCGCTGTCGGTCATCACCACGTTCATGTCCGTTTCGGCGCTGCAGTCCTCGGCATAGTCCAGGTCCAGTACCGGCATGCCCTTGTAGACGCCCACCGATACGGACGCGACCTGGCCGAGCAGGGGGTCTTTCTTCAGGGCGCCGTTGGCGCGCAGGTGGGCGATGGCATCGGCCAGCGCCACGTAGCCGCCGGTGATGCTGGCGGTGCGGGTGCCGCCGTCGGCCTGGATGACGTCGCAGTCGATGGTGATGGAGCGCTCGCCGAGGGCCTTCAGGTCCACCACCGCCCGCAGGGAGCGGCCGATCAGGCGCTGGATTTCCAGCGTGCGTCCGCCCTGGCGCCCGCGGGCGGCCTCGCGGTCCATGCGCGAGCCGGTGGAACGGGGCAGCATGCCGTATTCGGCGGTGACCCAGCCCTGGTCCTTGCCCTTGAGAAACCGGGGTACCTGCTCCACCACGCTGGCGTTGCACAGGACCCGGGTGTCGCCGAATTCCACCAGTACCGAGCCCTCGGCGTGCTTGGTGTAGCTTCGGGTGATCCGCACGGGGCGCAGTTGGTCGGGCGCACGTTCGCTGGGGCGCATAGAGGCTCCTCGGTTGCATGGCAAAACGACATTATAAGCCCGCGGAGTCTGTGCGCCTAAGGCGTCAGTCCTGCATTTCGGTGCCGTACTTGCGGATGGCGCGGTGAATTTCGGCGATGGCGCTGGTCAGTCGGTCCGGCGGCTGGCGCCCCGGGGCCGCGCTGTTGCGGGCGGCGGGTGTGCGCGTGTCGTCCTTGCTGTCCCGCCAGCGCAGGGCGACGGCCGTGATGTTGTCGCTGTGGGGATAGCTGGCGCGTTGGGCGGCTTCGGAGAGCGCATCCAGGCCCACCGTCAGGTCCGCGTTGTCGGCCAGTTCCTCGATCCGGTTCTGGGACAGGGCCGACCAGAAGCCGTCGGAACACAGCACCAACAGGTCGTCGGGCTGCAGGCTGACCGGCGCCCCCATGGTGGGCAGCGGCGATTCCAGGGTTCCCCCCACGCAGCGGGTGACATAGTTGCGCATGGGGTGGCGGGCGATCTCCTCTGCGGTCAGCATGCCCTGCTGATGCATGTCTTCCACGAAGGTGTGGTCCTTGGTGCGGGTAAGGACATGGCCGTCACGCAGCAGGTAGAGCCGGCTGTCGCCCACGTGCAGCCAATGGGCCTGTCCATGCTGTATGAGGCAGGCGACCGCCGTGGTGCGCGGTTGGATGGGCGGGTGTTGGGCGTGACCCGCCTCCAGGATGGCACCGTGGGCGCGCTCGAGGGTGGAACGCAGAAACGCTTCCGGGTCGGGCAACGGCAGGTGCAAGGCCTCGAAGCGTCGGCCGTACTCGTCCACCAGCCTCTGGGCCGCCAGGTCGCCGCCGGCATGTCCTCCCATGCCGTCGGCGAGCACCAGCAACACCGCGGACTTGCGCTCCCGGGCGATGCAGCGGTCCTGGTTGCTGGTGCGATCGCCCAGGCGGCTGGCGAATCCCAGTTCGTAGCGCACGGGCTAGGCACCGGCCGGATAGCCGCGCACGGCGGCCGCCGGCATATCAGTGGGCGCCTCGGTCCCGAGCGCGGCGCGGAACTCGCCGACGCTCTGGGGTCGCAGCAGGGGGTCCACTTCCATGGCCCAGTCCAACGCGGCCAGCAGTGCATCGGGGTAGCGCTTGCGGAACGCCGTCTTGGCGGGGCGCAGTGCGTCGGTGAGGTAACGGTCCTTGGCCGCCGGCGGCGGACGCCCTTCGATGCAGGTGCGGATGGTGGCGCCCAGGGCGTAGATGTCGGTCCACGGGCCCACGTAGCCGTACTTGTCGTATTGCTCGATGGGGGAGTAGCCGGGGCTGATGACCTGCCCGGGCTGTTCCATGCGGCTCTGGGGGAAACCGTGAACGGCGCCGAAATCCAGCAGCAGGGGTTGGCCTCCGGGCCGGATATGTATATTGCCCGGCTTGATGTCCAGGTGCAGCAGGTCCCGTGAGTGGATGAGCTCCAGGCCGTCCAGCAGCGGCGGAAACACGGTCTGCAGAAACCGTTCGCTGAGCTTTCCCCGGCGGCCCCGTATGTAGGCCTCCAGGTTTTTGCCCTGCTGGTACTCCATGACCATGTACACGGTGCCGTTGGCCCGGAAAAAGCTCAGCACGTTGACGATGTTGGGATGCTTGAGGGTGGCCAGGGTGCTGGCCTCCTGAAAGAACAGCATGCGGCCGCGGTGGAACCGGTCGGATTCGGCTTCGCCGCGGGCGCCCACGGAGAGGTCCCTGGACCGAACGGCCAGTGCGCCCGGCATGTACTCCTTGATGACGACGGGCATCCCGCTGGACTGCTCGGTTGCCAGGTAGACGACGCTGAAACCGCCCCCGCCCAGGGTTTTGCTGATGCGATACTGGTCCAGTACCGTGCCCGCGGGCAGGCTCTTCAACTTCCTGATCATAAGATCCAATTCGGGTCGGTGGGCATGCGCGGCGTCGTCTGAGGAGGCGCGGGCCGGTTTCGCCGTCCGCGCATTGCGCTTACCATTAAGGCCATTGCATCGTTCATCGGCCAACGGCGCGGGGAACTTGAGATGATCCGGAGCATGACCGCCTTCGCTCGCTGCGAGCGCCACGGCGAGTGGGGGCGCCTGACCTGGGAGTTGCGCTCGGTCAACCACCGTTATCTGGAGGTCAGTCTGCGTCTCCCGGAGGACCTGCGGGGCCTGGAGCCGGCGGTACGCGAACGGGTCGGCGCCCATATCCGCCGTGGCAAGGTGGAATGCAACCTGCGGTTCCGTCCTGATCCGGCCGCCGCTCCCGAAATGGCCCTCAACGGCGAGTACCTGGACCGCTTGCTGCAGGCTTCCCGCGCCGTGGAAGAACGTCTGACCCGGGCCGCCGCCGTGAATCCGGTGGATGTGCTGCGCTGGCCCGGAGTGGTGCGGGAAGCCGAGCAGGACCTGGGGCCGGTCATCGAGCAGGCCATGACCGGCCTGGATGCCGCGCTGGCGGAGATGGTCGCCACCCGCGAGCGGGAAGGGGAACAGATTGCCGGCTGGTTGCGCAGCCGTTGCGAAGCCATCGAGGTCGAGACGTCGCAGGTTCGCGAGCGTCTGCCGGAGATCCGCGCGCGGCTGCGTGAGCGCATCGTGGCCCGGCTCGCGGAGGTGGCGATGGAAGCGGATGCCGGCCGGTTGGAGCAGGAAATGGTGTTGCAGCTCCAGAAGATGGACGCCGATGAGGAGCTCGACCGGCTGAGCGGCCATGTGGCCGAGGTGCGGCGGGTGCTGGAACGCAAGGAACCGGTGGGGCGGCGGCTGGACTTCCTGATGCAGGAGCTGAACCGGGAGGCCAACACGCTGGGGTCCAAATCGGTGGATGGAGACACCAGCCGCGGCGCCGTGGAGCTGAAGGTGCTCATCGAGCAGATGCGCGAACAGGTCCAGAACGTGGAATAGCCCCGGCTGGACATTTTCTACAACGCCGGGTTCTGGTGCCCGGCCGCTGGGAACCCAAACGACGATGGTTGCTGCAAACGACGCGCCGTCCGCACAAGCGGCGGCGGGCACCCTGTATATTGTCTCGGCCCCTTCGGGCGCCGGTAAAACGAGTCTGGTCAAGGCCTTGCTGGAACGCGACAAGGGCGTCGCCCTGTCCGTCTCGCACACCACCCGGGCTCCCCGCCCGGGCGAACAAGACGGCGTGCACTATCACTTCGTGGACAATGCGACCTTCGACCGCATGGTGGAGACAGGGGAGTTTCTGGAACACGCCCGGGTCTTCGACAACCAGTACGGCACCTCCCTTGCCGGCGTCCGGAACCAGCTTGCCGGCGGTCAGGACGTGATCCTGGAGATCGACTGGCAGGGTGCCCGCCAGGTCCGTGAGGCGGTGCCGGGCGCCGTGGGGATCTTTGTGCTGCCGCCGTCCCGGGACGCCCTGGAGGAACGGCTGCGCGGGCGCGGTCAGGATTCCTCGGAAGTGATCGCCCGCCGCATGCGCGACGCGGTCACCGAGATGACCCACTACGACGAGTACCACTACCTGGTCATCAACGACCGTTTCGATACCGCCCTGGACGAGCTGGCGGCCATCATGACGGCGAGGCGGCTGACCCTGGAGCGTCAGGGGGCCCGCCATCAGGTGCTGCTGGAGTCACTGCTGGCGCCGGGCGCTTGAATCCGTTAGACTGATTTGCCCTAACTCTCTGTTAGATCTACTGACTTGCAGGACGAAACCCCATGGCACGCGTAACTGTAGAAGACTGTCTGAGCAACATGGAAAATCGCTTCCAGCTGGTGCTGGTAGCCACCAAGCGGGCCCGCCAGCTGGCCAATGGGGCCGACGCCATGGTGCCCTGGGAAAACGACAAGCCGACGGTGGTGGCGTTGCGGGAAATCGCCGACGATCTGGTTGGGCCGGGGATCCTTGACGAAGTCACAGCCCGGGAGCACGCCAGCGAACCTTCGATGAGCGACGAAGAGGCCCGCGTGGAAGAGGAGGCACCGCCGGTGGGTGGTCCGGCCTCCGAGGCCAATGCCAACGAAGACTGACGGTTTGGCCGACCAGGGTCCGTCGCCGCCGGGCCGGCAGTAGCGAAACCCCCAGTGGCAGCGTCCCGGCGCGGCGCTTTCCCGTGCCGCATCCCGGCGGGGCATCTTCCGGCCATGTGGTCCGGCCAGCGCCTGCCGCGCCGTTCGCCAGCGCCTGCCGCACCGTTCGGGAGAACCGAAATCCGCATCCGATCCCTCAACGTCCTGCAATCCCCACCCTGCCGCCGGCGAGCCTCCTCCCGCCCGGCTTTCCGTCACGCTTTGTCCCGGCGGCCGGGCCGCTGATCCGGGCGGGTGTTTGTACCGTGCCGCGAATGTCCTATGATCAATTGGCGATAAACCGGGGCCCGGACAACTCCCGGCCGTGGGCCCGTAAGGACGACACAGCGGCGGCGATGGCGGCGAAAGCGGAGACCACCACAAACGAGAACGGGTCGCGCTTTCTGATCAGCGACCTGTGCGACCTCCTGGAGACCTATCTGCCCGCCGATCGGGTGCGGGAGGTCTACCGGGCCTATCTGTTCGGGGCGGAGGCCCACGAGGGCCAACGGCGGTTGTCCGGCGAGCCCTATATCTACCATCCCATGGAAGTGGCCCGCACCCTGGCCGAGATGCACATGGACTACCAGAGCATCGTGGCGGCGGTGCTCCACGATGTCATCGAAGACACGGCCACCGCCAAGGAACAGGTCGCCCGCGAGTTCGGGGAGGACGTGGCCGAGCTCGTCGACGGTGTCAGCAAGCTCACCCAGATCCAGTTCGAAAGCCGCGCCGAAGCCCAGGCGGAGAACTTCCGCAAGATGCTTCTCGCCATGGTGCGGGACATCCGGGTGATCCTCATCAAGCTCGCCGACCGCCTGCACAACATGCGCACCCTGGGCGCCATGCCCGCCGACAAGCGCCGGCGCATCGCCCATGAAACCCTCGAGATCTATGCGCCCATCGCCAACCGCCTGGGCATGAACACCATGCGCCTGGAGCTGGAGGACCTGGGGTTCGCGGCCCTGTATCCGGCGCGCTATCGGGTGCTGGCCGAGGCGGTGCGCAAGGCGCGGGGGAACCGCAAGGAAATCGTCCAGAAGATCGAGGCGGCGATCCGCGAACGCCTGGACAAGGAGGGGCTGTCCTGTCGGGTGGTCGGGCGGGAAAAGCATCTGTACAGCCTGTACCAGAAGATGCGCGCCAAGACGCTGCCGTTCTCGGAGGTGTTCGACGTCTACGCCTTCCGGCTGATCGTCGACCAGGTGGACACCTGCTACCGGGTGCTGGGGGTGATGCACAACCTCTACAAGCCGGTGCCCGGGCGCTTCAAGGACTACGTCGCCATTCCCAAGGCCAACGGCTACCAGTCCCTGCACACGGTGCTGTTCGGGCCCTACGGCGTGCCCATCGAGATCCAGATCCGTACCGAGGACATGGATCGGGTCGCCGAAGCGGGAATCGCCGCTCACTGGCTCTACAAGACCGGCGACAAGAGCCGCAACAGTGCCCAGGCCCGTGCCCGCGAGTGGTTGCGCGAGCTGCTGGAGATGCAGAAGCACGCGGGCAACTCCCTGGAGTTTCTCGAGAACGTCAAGATCGATCTGTTTCCCGACGAGGTCTACGTGTTCACGCCCAAGGGCGAGATCATGGAGCTTCCCCGCGGCGCCACCGCCGTGGACTTCGCCTATGCGGTGCACACCGACGTGGGCAGTACCTGTATCGCCGCCAAGATCGACCGGCGCCTGGCGCCGCTGCGTACACCGCTGCTCAACGGCCAGACGGTGGAGATCATCACCGCGCCGGGCGCCCATCCCAATCCGGCCTGGCTCAATTTCGTCGTCACCGGCAAGGCGCGCTCCAATATCCGTCACTACCTGAAGAACCTGCGCCGGGAAGAGGCCATCAACCTCGGCCGTCGCCTGCTGGACAAGGCGATGGCCGGGTTGTCCCTGTCGCTGGCGGATCTGGCGGAAAGCCAGTTGCACGACTACCTCAGTGAGTGCCAGCTGGCCGGTACGGACGACCTGTTGGAGGATATCGGGCTCGGCAGCCGCATGGCGGTGCTGGTGGCGCGCCGGTTGGCCGCGGTGGACGGTCCCAAGGAGGCGCCCGCCCCGGAGACCGAGGATACCCGCCCCCTGGGGATCAAGGGTACCGAGGGGATGGTGGTGAACTTCGCCCGCTGCTGCCGGCCCATTCCCGGCGATCCCATCGTGGGCTTCGTGAGCGCCGGGCGGGGCATCGTCATCCACAATCAGCACTGCAAGAACGTGGCCGAGTACCGCAACCTGCCGGAGAAGTGGATCGACGTGCAGTGGGAGGCGGAGGTCAGCGGAGAGTTTCCCGCCGAAATCCGGGTGGACGTGGCCAACGAGCGCGGCGTGCTCGCCACCGTGGCGGCTTCCATTTCCGATACCGGTTCGAATATCGAAAACGTGTCCATCGAAGAGCGGGACGGCCAGAACACCACCCTGATCTTCACGCTGGCGGTCCACGATCGCCGTCACCTGGCGCGGGTGATGCGCCGGGTCCGCAGTCTGCCCGCCGTGCTGCGCATCAGCCGCAGCCGGCGTTGATTGCCTGCCGACGGGTGCAAGGCCCGCCGCTATGGGTCATCATGTGGCCCCTGTCCAACAGCGGGAGCGATCCATGCCACGCGAAATCATCCAGACCGACCGGGCACCCGAGGCGATCGGCACCTACTCCCAGGCGGTACGCACCGGCGATACGGTGTACCTCTCCGGCCAGATACCGCTGGTGCCGAGCACCATGGAGCTGGTGGAAGGGGACATGGAGGCGCAGATCCGGCAGGTGTTCGACAACCTCACGGCGGTTGCCCGGGCGGCGGGCGGCGATCTGGCGGCGGTTGCCAAGCTGAACATCTACCTTACCGATCTGGCCCACTTTCCACTGGTGAATCAGGTCATGGCCGAGTATTTCCAGGAACCGTTTCCCGCCCGCGCCGCCATCGGCGTGGCGGCGCTGCCCAAGGGTGCCGGCGTGGAGATGGACGCCGTGCTGGTACTGGAATCGAGCGCAACGACGCCGGCGCCATAGCGATATGATCACGGGGACGGAGTTCTAGGACTGCCGCCGTGGGAGGAAGGCGTGCAGCGTCGGGCGGTGGCACCGGCGGCGGCCGGTTGGACACGGGGCTGGCGATCACCGCCCTGAAGGGGGTTGGCCCCCAGGTGGCCCGGCGCCTGGAAAAGCTCGGCATCCACACCGTGCAGGACCTGCTCTTCCACCTGCCCTATCGTTACGAGGACCGGACCCGGGTGGTGCCCATGGGTGGGCTGCGTCCCGGCGACCCCGCGGTGGTGGAAGGGGAGGTGCAGCTGGCTGAAGTGCGGTTCGGTCGTCGCCGCAGCCTGCTGGTGCGGGTGAGCGACGGCACCGGCAGTCTCACCCTGCGTTTCTTCCACTTCAGCGGCGCCCAGCAGAGCGGCTTTCAGCGCGGCGTGCGGGTGCGCTGTTATGGCGAGGCGCGGGCCGGCGCAACGACGCTGGAAATGGTGCATCCGGAGTATCGTGTGCTGACGGCAGACGAACCGCCGCCGCCTGAGGACCATCTGACGCCGGTCTATCCCACCACCGAGGGCGTGCATCAGTTGTCCCTGCGCCGCCTTGCCGACGCGGCGCTGTCCTGTCTGGACGGGCCTCAGGGGAACGGGACGGTGTTGCCGGAATGGCTGCCTCCCGAGATCCTGCAGCGTTTCCGGTTGCCGTCCCTGGCCGAAGCAGTGCGCTATGTGCACCGCCCGCCTCCCGATGCCGCCCTGGCCGAACTGGGTGCCGGCCTGCATCCCGCCCAGCAACGCCTGGCCTTCGAGGAACTGCTGGCCCACCACCTGAGCCTTCGGCGTCTGCGCCACCGGGCCCGCTCCCGGCAGGCGCCGCCACTGGACGGGGGCGGTGCCTTGCTGGACGGCTTTCTGGCGGCACTGCCGTTTGCGCCCACCGCGGCTCAGCGGCGGGTGATCGACGAGATCCGCGCCGACCTGGCCGCCTCCCACCCCATGTTGCGGCTGGTACAGGGCGATGTAGGTTCCGGCAAGACCGTGGTGGCCGCCTGCGCGGCTGTGCAGGCGGTGCAGAGCGGCTATCAGGCCGCGGTCATGGCGCCCACCGAGCTGCTGGCCGAGCAGCACTACCACAGCTTCGCCCGCTGGCTGGAACCGCTCGGGGTGAACGTGTCGTGGCTGGCCGGCAAGAGCAAGGGCGCCGCCCGTGCGGCCCGCCTCGCCGCCATCGCTTCCGGCGAGGCAGCCGTTGCCGTCGGCACCCACGCGCTGTTTCAGTCCGACGTGACCTTCGCGCGGCTGGGTCTGGTGATCGTCGACGAGCAGCACCGTTTCGGCGTCCACCAGCGCCTGGCGCTGCGCGAGAAGGGCCTCGGCGACGGCCGGCGTCCCCATCAGCTGACCATGACCGCGACCCCGATTCCCCGCACACTGGCCATGACGCTGTATGCCGATCTGGACGTGTCCGTCATCGACGAGTTGCCCCCCGGGCGCACGCCGGTGCAGACGGTGGTGGTGTCCGACAAGCGCCGGGACGAGGTGGTGGCGCGGGTGCGCGAGGCCTGTGCCCAGGGCCGTCAGGCCTACTGGGTCTGTACCCTCATCGAAGAGTCGGAGGTGCTGCAGTGCCAGGCGGCTTCCGATACCGCGGCGGCGCTGACCGAGGCCCTGCCGGGCCTGCGGGTGGGACTCGTGCACGGCCGGCTGAAGTCGCGCGAGAAGGAACAGGTCATGGCCGCCTTCAAGGACGGCCACATCGATCTGCTGGTGGCGACCACGGTCATCGAGGTGGGGGTGGATGTGCCCAACGCCTCGCTGATGATCATCGAAAACCCGGAACGCCTGGGGCTGGCCCAGTTGCACCAGCTGCGTGGACGGGTGGGACGGGGGGCGCAGGCCAGTACCTGCGTGCTGCTTTACCGGCCCCCGTTGTCCGATGCCGCCCGCGAGCGCCTGGGGGTGATGCGCGACACCGTGGACGGTTTTGAGATCGCCCGCCGCGACCTGGAGCTGCGCGGACCCGGCGAGGTGCTGGGCACCCGCCAGACCGGTATGCTGCAACTGCGCATCGCGGACCTGATGCGGGACCAGGCTCAGCTCGGCGCAGTGGAAAAGGCGGCCGAGCTGCTTCTGAAGCAGTATCCGGAACGGGTGGCGCCGCTGATGCGTCGCTGGCTGGGGGATGCCGTGCGTTATGGGGACGTATGATGGCGTGCCGCTGCAGCGCAGCGGTTGGCCCGTGGTTCGCCGGCCATGCGATAATCGGCGTTTTGCAGCATGTCCTGGACGATGCGCGGGCTTTGATAGCGGTGACTCACACAAGCTGGCAGGGGTGCGGGCTGCACTGGCAGGGGTGCGGGCTGCACTGGGTGCCCCACAGGCGCGTGCTGCGCAGCCGTATCCCCGCCTCGCTGCTGTACTGGCTGCTGGATCCGACCTCCCTGACCCACAGGGTCCGGCAGGCCTGCCCGGGGCGTTTCGGGGTGCGGGTGGTGAGCCAGGGCTGGGGGCGTCCCACCCACGACGAACGCCGGCGTCTCGCCATGCGGCGCGGCGAGCGCAGCCTGGTACGCCACGTGGAACTGCAATGCGACGGGCAGGCCTGGGTGTTCGCCCGCACCGTGATACCCGCCCACACGCTGACCGGCGCCCGGCGTCGGCTGGCACGGCTGGGAACGCGGCCGCTGGGGGAGTACCTGTTCGCCGACCCGTCCCTGCGCCGCGGGGTGCTGGAATTGGCCCGGGTTCATCCCGGCTGCGAGTTCTACGATCTGGCCGCCGGCACTGAAAGCGCGTCCCCGGCACCGCTGTGGGGCCGCCGTTCTGTGTTCCGCATCAAGGACAAGCCACTGCTGGTCAGTGAATTCTTCCTGCCGGCATTGGGTGCGCGCGCGAATGCGTGGCCGTTTAGATCCTGACGGGAGTGGCCCGACAGCCGGGGAGACCGCGCTGGTCGGTACGGCCCCGCATTGCGGCCGTTCGAGCAGACAGACAAGTCAGCAGAGATGAATGTCGCCGTCGTCAAAGACCGTTTGTATCAGTACTATCGCCTGACCCGGCTCGACCGGCCCATCGGCAGCCTGCTGCTGCTGTGGCCCGCCATGTGGGCTCTGTGGATCGCCGGCAAGGGTCACCCGCAGCCGCTGATCGTGGCGGTATTCGTGCTGGGGGTCTTCATCATGCGTTCGGCCGGCTGCGTGCTCAACGATTACGCCGACCGGCACATCGACCCCCACGTGAAACGCACCCAGGCCCGCCCGCTGGCGGCCGGGCAGGTCAGCCCGCGTGAGGCGCTGATCCTGTTCGTGGTGCTGTCTCTGATCGCCTTCGCCCTGGTGCTGCTGCTCAACCGCCTCACCGTACTGATGTCCTTCGGCGGTATCGCGCTGGCGGCGGTCTATCCGTTCACCAAGCGCTACACCCATCTGCCCCAGGTGTTTCTGGGGGCGGCCTTCGGATGGGCGGTGCCCATGGCGTTTACGGCCCAAACCGGCGCCGTTCCCAAGGTCGGCTGGCTGTTGTTCATCGCCGCCATCCTCTGGGCGGTGGTGTACGACACCATGTACGCCATGGTGGATCGCGACGATGATCTGAAAATCGGCGTCAAGTCCACGGCCATTCTGTTCGGGGACGCGGACCGGCTGATCATCGGCATCGTGCAGGCGCTGTTGCTGGGGGCCCTGGTGCTGGCAGGGCAGCTGGCCCATCTGCATTCCATGTATTACCTGGGGCTGGTGGTGGCTGCCGGGCTGGCTTTGTACCAGCAGTATCTGATCAGGGGGCGGCAACGGGACAAGTGCTTTCAGGCGTTCCTGAACAACAACTGGTTCGGGGGCGTGGTATTTGCGGGCATTGTTCTGCATTACATGGTGATCAGCCATATCTGAATCCGGCCCGTGCAGAGCGTTCCCAGGGAACCTCTGCACAGGTCGATCAAGGGGATGATCACAAGGCGCAAAGGGGCGAGGAAGCGCAGTTTACAACGAGTCTGTCGCTTCGCGACCCCGCATTCCGAGCGTCTTTGCAACGCCGTGAGCGCCGCTTCAGCGGCCTGTGCAGAGGTTCCCTAGACGGTGCGGGCACACACCCAGACCTCGATCCCGCCCACCCCGCGGCGCCGCAGGGTGCGGGCAAGCTCGGCCACCGTGCTGCCGGTGGTCATGACATCGTCGACGATGGCCACCCGCTCCAGCTTCGGAAGGGTTCCGGCGCCGAAGGCGCCCCGCACATTGGCGCGGCGGGCACGCGCCGGCAGCCCGGACTGGGCGGGGGTGGGGCGCCGGCGGTAACAGGCCCGGTCGAGGATTGGTATATCCAGGTGGCGGCTCAGGGTGCGACAGAGCTCCAGCGACTGATTGAAACCCCGTTCCCGCAACCGCCGCGCATGCAGCGGCACCGGTATCAGGGCCTGGGGCAGGTGCCCGTGTGCGGCGGCCTGTTCGGCCATCAGGGTGCCCAGCAGGCGCGCGATTCCCAGTTGGCGGGAGAACTTCAGCCGCTGGATCAGGCGGTCGACAGGGGGCTGGTAGCGGGCCAGCACCAGGGTGCGGTCGAAGGGCGGTGGATGGCGCTGGCAGGCGCCGCATACGACTGATCCGGCTGCGCCGGCCAGCGCAGCCCCGCAGCGCCGGCAGCCGTCGGCCGCCAGCGGCAGGTCGAGCCGGCAGCCGGAGCACAGGTCCAGGGTGCCATCGGTGCGGCACCCGCACAGCTGGCAGCTGGACGGGTAGATGGCTGACCGGATAAAATATAGCCAGTTGTAAACCACCGGATGTCCCTTCCGGTTGACAGTCGGCAACGCTCCGGGCACCATACCCTGCCCCCGGGGAGCCATATCCTAACCCACCCCAACGTTGGACGCGATGACCAATCCCAGCCCTCCGCAGCCGGCCACTCACAGCATCAGCGGACGCAGCGCCCGCTTCGCCAGCCTGCTGTTCAATTACGGCAATATCGCCGCGCTGTTGATTCCGTTTCCCATCGGCCTGTTCTGGCTGGGTGCATCCATGCTGGTGTACGCCATGAACCGCCACCATCCCAACGAGAAGGTGGGACACTACACCCAGCAGGCGGCCTATCGCTTCTACGGACTGACCGGCTTCTTCGTCGCGGCGGCGATCTTCATTCCCCACGGCCGCCACCACTACTACCTGATTGCCTGGGCCCTCGGGGTGCTGGTGCTGGTGCCCTGGTCCATCATCGACATCCTGCGCATTCGCCGGGACCAGTGGCAGGACATGGAAGTGACCGTCGAGGAACCCGTCGATGCCTGAGGGTTTGGCAACCGCGTCCGCGCCGGTCGAGGTTCGCGGCAACTGGCGCCGCGACGAGGTGCTGGCGCTGTTCGAGCAGCCGTTCGCCGACCTGATGTTCCGCGCCCAGCAGCTCCATCGCGCGGTCTTCGACCCCAACGCCGTACAGATCAGCACCCTGCTCAGCATCAAGACCGGCGCCTGTCCCGAGGACTGCGCCTACTGCCCCCAGAGTGCCCATTTCGATACCGGCCTGGAGGTGGAGCGGCTGCTGGATCTGGACACCGTGCTGGACGCGGCCCGGGCCGCCAAGGAGCGGGGCGCCAGCCGCTTCTGCATGGGGGCGGCCTGGCGCAGTCCCCGGGAGAAGCAGTTCGTCCAGGTGCTGGACATGGTGCGCGGGGTGCGCGAGCTGGGCCTGGAGACCTGCGTCACCCTGGGCATGCTGGATGACGACCAGACCCGGCGGCTGCAGGAGGCGGGGCTGGACTACTACAACCACAATCTCGACACCTCCCCGGAGTTCTACGGCACCATCATCAGCACGCGCACCTACCAGGATCGCCTGGACACCCTGCGTCGGGTGCGGGATGCCGGCATCCATGTGTGCGCGGGGGGTATCGTCGGGATGGGCGAGGATCGCGGCGACCGGGCCGGTCTGCTCCAGGAACTGGCCAATCTGCCCCGCCATCCCGAGAGCGTGCCCATCAACCAGCTGGTGCGCGTTCAGGGCACACCCCTGGCGGAGACCGAAGCACCGGACCCCTTCGAGTTCGTCCGCACCATCGCGGTGGCCCGCATCCTCATGCCCCGCTCCCGGGTGCGTCTGTCGGCCGGCCGTACGGATATGAGCGACGAGCTGCAGGCGCTGTGCTTTCTGGCCGGTGCCAATTCCATCTTCTATGGCGAGCGGCTGCTCACCACCGACAACCCCGAGCAGGACCACGACCGGGGTCTCTTCGAACGCCTCGGCCTGCGCCCGGAGTGATTGCAGCGCGGGCTCGCGTCATGCGCCCTGCCGGCCCCCGCATGGGATCTCTGCGATGAAGGATCTGGCGGCACAGCTCGACGATCGCAAGGCCCGGCATCTGTACCGGCGCCGGCGGGTGGTCGCCGGGCCCCAGGGGCCGGAGGCCACCGTCGACGGACGGCGCTGCCTGACCTTCTGCAGCAACGACTACCTGGGTCTGGCCAATGATTCGCAGGTGGTGCAGGCCTTCCGTGACGCCGTCACCGAGTATGGCGTCGGCAGCGGGGCCGCCCACCTGGTGACCGGCCACAGCGCTGCCCATCACGCCCTGGAGGAGGAGCTGGCCGCCTTCGTCGGGCGGCCGCGGGCGCTGCTGTTCTCCACCGGCTACATGGCCAACCTGGGGGTGGCCGGCGCCCTGCTGGACCACCATGACCGGCTCTTCGAGGACCGCTACAACCATGCGTCCCTCCTGGATGCGGCCCGCTACAGCGGCGCACGGCTGGTGCGCTACGGGCACGGCGACAGCGGCGATCTGGAGCGGCGCCTGGGCGCGGCCGGTGGCGCCGGGGCGCTGGTGTCCAGCGACGGGGTGTTCAGCATGGACGGCGACCTCGCTCCGGTGCGTGCCCTGGCCGAGCTGGCCCGGCGCCATGGGGCGACCCTCATGATCGACGATGCCCACGGCCTCGGTGTGCTCGGCGAGCACGGCGGCGGTCTGCTGGAACAGCAATCCCTGGGCGTGGAGGATGTTCCGATACTGGTGGGCACCCTGGGCAAGGCGTTCGGGACCTTCGGCGCCTTCGTGGCGGGATCCGAGGCGCTGATCGAGACCCTGATCCAGCAGGCCCGCACCTACGTCTACACCACGGCCCCGCCACCGGCGGTGGCCCAGGCTACCCGCGCCAGCCTCCGGCTGGTTCAGCAGGACGGCTGGCGCCGGGAACGGCTGCGGTCGCTGGTAGCCCGTTTCCGGGAAGGTGCGAGCCAGCTGGGTCTGGCGCTCACGGCGTCGACGACCCCCATACAGCCGTTGCGGGTGGGTGATGCCGCCCGTGCCCTTGCCTTGAGCGACGCGCTGCTGGAGCAGGGCGTACTGATTTCCGCCATCCGTCCGCCCACCGTGCCCGCAGGCACCGCACGGCTGCGGATCACCCTGTCCGCCGCCCACCAGGAGTCCCATGTGGACCGGTTGCTGGATGCCCTGGACGGGGCCGGCGCAAACCGGCTCGCAGGCTGACCGGGCGCCATGGCTTTATATACGCGGACATCGGGTGCCGGGCCGGAGCTGCTCCTGATTCACGGTTGGGGCCTGCATTCCGAGGTGTGGAACGGTTTCGCCGAGGAGCTGGCAGGGGATTTCCGTGTCACGGTGGTGGATCTGCCCGGCCACGGCCGCAGCCCGCCTCAGGGCGTGTTTTCCCTGCACGATGCCGCGGAGGCGGTGCTGGCGGCGGCGCCGGCGGAGGCGCTCTGGTTGGGATGGTCCCTGGGGGGCATGGTGGCCCTGGAGGCGGCGGCCCGCCGTCCGCAACGGGTGAGCCGCCTGGTGCTGATGGCCAGCAACCCCCGTTTCGTGGCAGCGCCCGACTGGCCCGGCATGGACGCCGCCGTGTTGGCGCGCTTTGCGGCGGACCTGGCCGAGGACTACCGGGGTACCCTGCAGCGCTTTCTCGCCCTGGTGGCCCGGGGCGCCGACAGTGAAGCCGACGGTCTGCGTGCGCTGCGCCGTCGCTTTGCCGCCGGCGCCCCGCCGGATGCCGACGCCCTGCAGGCGGGTCTGGAGATCTTGCGGGACACGGACCTGCGTCCCGAGCTGCGCCGGCTGGCCATGCCGACGCTGGCAGTGCTGGGGGAGCGGGACATGCTGGTGCCCGCGGCGGTCGGCCCGCGGCTGGAGCAGGTGCTGGGTCGCGGTGCTGTGCAGACCGTGGCCGGCGCCGGTCACGCGCCGTTTCTGTCCGATGCGGCGCGCTGCGCAGGTCTTTTGCGGGAGTTCATGTCGTGAGCCGGGGCGACGAGTATCAGGTGGACAAGGCCCAGGTCCGGCAGTCCTTCGGGCGCGCCGCCGCCAGTTACGACGCCGCGGCGGTGCTGCAGCGCGAGGTAGGCGAGCGCATGCTGGAGCGTCTGCAGCTCGTGCGCATGAAACCGGAGCGTATCGCGGACCTCGGTGCCGGCACCGGCGTGGCCACCGCCGAGCTGGCGCGTCGCTACCGCGGTGCGCGGGTCGTAGCCGTGGATATCGCCGAACCCATGCTTCAGCTGGCACGACGACGGGCGCCCTGGCTGGGGCGACCGGGTTACGTATGCGGGGATGTGGAACGCCTGCCGCTGCGGGACGGGTCGGTGGACATGGTGTTTTCCAACCTGTGCATTCAGTGGTCCAACGACCTGGATCGGACCCTGGGCGAATTCCGTCGGGTGCTGCGCCCGGGCGGCGTGGTGATGTTCACCACCTTCGGTCCCGACACGTTGCGGGAACTGCGGAGCAGCTGGGCGGCGGTGGATGCCTACAGCCATACCAGCGCCTTCCTGGACATGCACGATATCGGGGATGCCCTGCTG
>DATFML010000372.1:0-4506 GCA_035266965.1 Gammaproteobacteria bacterium | reverse complement strand
AAACGTGAACATATAGATCCGATTGGTCGACAGTCCCGCGGCCCGTGCCAAACTCGGATTCTCCAGCGCTGCCCGTACCTGAAGGCCGATAGTGGTCCATTTCATGATCGCCAGGGAGATGCCGACCGCGACCAGGGTGATCGCGATGATCGCGAGCCGCCATTCCGAGATGCTTGCACCGGCGAAGGTGACCACGCCGCTGAGCGGCGCTGCGACCTTGTAGTACTGCCCCTGCAGTATCGCCTCCACCAAGGAACGGATCGACAAGCCCAATGCGTAGGTACCCAGCATCGCCATCAAGGGTGCGCCGTAGAAGCGGCGTATGATCAGCCGTTCCACGACTAGCCCGACGACAAACACGCCGACGGGTGCGATTAACATGCCGAGCCAGGGCGACAGACCGGCTCCCTCACAAAAGAACACCGTACAGGCCCCCAGCAGCACGAATTCACCGTGGGCGAAATTGAAAATCCCCATCATCCCGGCAATGACGGCAAAGCCAAGGACGATCAGCGTCAAGATCGATACCAGGCTCACCACATTCAAGAAGACGTTGATAGCAAGAGCCACGACAGTCCCGCCTTTTCGGATTGAAGCCGGCCGCCGGCCGCTCTGATCGGCACTTGGCGGATGGTGGATCTTCTTACCGCCGTGCGAGGTCCTCCCGCTCCGGCGAACTTTTCACAGGCCCTTCCAGTCCTCCGCCGATGCAAACGCCGAGGCTGCCTGGTAAATGGTCGCCTCATGGTAGTGCTTGCCGACGAGCATCATCCCGACAGGCAGGCCATCGCTCATGCCGCAGGGTATGCTCATCGCCGGATGTCCCGTCGCATCGAACGGTGCCGTGTTCGGCAGCATCTCGAACGCCCGTTGCGTATACAGCTCCGGCGAGGCATCGGCCGGTGGCAGCGGCGTCGCTTTCATTGGCGTGGTCGGCATCAACAGCACGTCATATTTGTCTAGAGCCTCATCGTAGCTGCGGACGAGCTTGCGGTTGAGGTTCTGCGCCTTGGCGTAATAGCGGCCGTTGTAGTGACGCAGGAAGTAATAGCCAGCCAGCGCGGACAGCTTCACGGTATGGGGAAACTCGTTCGCCCGGGAGCGCCACCCGGCGTGCTTGTCGAGCAGGCTGGTGATGAACAGCCCCTTCCAGTTGTTGCCAAAGCCGTTGCCCAGAAGCATCGCCGAAACCGCCCCTTCCATGATGATCGGCGTCCAGACTGCCTGCGCGTAAGCATGGGCGGGGACGGAGATGTCCTCGACGGTCGCGCCCAGCTTTTTGAACAGCTCCGCAGCGGCGCGCACTTTCTCGTTCACGTCCGCCTCGCAGGCCGGCCAGGCAAAGCCCTGCTCAACCACACCGATCCGCAGGCCTTTCACCCCCTTGTCAAGCACGTCCGTATAGTTCGCATCGTGGGTGATCCCGGACTGTCGAGGGTCGAGGCCATCCGGTCCTGCCAGCACCTCGAGCAGCAGTGCATTGTCCGCGACGGAGGCCGTAATCGGTCCCACATGATCCACCGTCTGCTCGATCGGCATCACGCCCGTATACGGCACAAGGCCGTGGGTCGGTTTCATGCCGTAGGTGCCGCAATAGGACGAGGGCATGCGGATCGACCCGCCCTGGTCCCCACCGATCGCCATGGCCACTTCGCCGACCGACACCAGCACCGCGCTCCCCGAGGAAGAGCCGCCAGCGGAATGATCCAGGTTATGGGGGTTGCGTACCGGACCAGTGGCGTTGGTGTGGCTGCCACCGGAGAAGCAGAAGTACTCGCAGTGCGCCTTGCCGACGATCGTGGCTCCAGCGTCGAGCATACGGGTGGCGATGGTGGCATCGACTTCGGGCACGTAGCCCTCGAGCGTCGATGCGCCATTCATCATCGGCACGCCGGCCAGGCATACGTTGTCCTTGAGGACTACCCGCTTGCCCTTGAGTTTTCCGGCGGAAGCCCCTGCGACGGTCGTCTTGACGTACCAGGCGTTGTACTCATTCTCCTCACCTTCCGGCCGGTAGCCCGGGGTCCTCGGATATTTGACCTCTGGCAGGTAGTCGGCCGCCTCGTCGACGTAATCCCAGGCGGCACACTGTTCGGCAAGCAGGTTATGGTACGACTCGAGCTCGGACTCCGAGAGCGTCATGCCGAGCTCACCGGCCAATTCCTCGACCTGATCCATTGTGGGACGTCTTACACTCATGCCTCGTCTCCTCGTAGAGAGCCAAATCGATGGCCTATTGGGCCCCGCCGCCGGGCGCACCGTTGTGAGAATCGGGTTGTGACGAGCGGGCGGCGCAACTCGCCGGGTCATGCGCAAATTCCGCAAGGCCCGGCCGCAAAGTTGGCCTTGGCACGATCACCGGGCCGTACCTGCCCGTGCACGCAATTCCAATGCGTCTGAAACAAGAAGATGCAAAATCCGGACCAAGCTGCGGCAGCGCTTCGTGAGCGCCTCCGGGAGTACCGACCGCGCCATCGCAGTGCAGTCAGAGCCCTTCCACGCCCTGCATGAGTGCACCGAGCCAACGCCATGGCAGCTCGTCAAGACGGCACCCACCCGCCTGCGGGCTCCTCACCGCCCAGCCTAAGATGGGCATCCCGCGCGGCACTCGCGGCCCACCTACCGGCCCCATTGTCGAGCCCGGCTCGCAATAGCACCGAAGGCTGAGGGCATCGTCATCCCGCCTTGCGGCCCGAGCAGTCGTCTCCTCCGATTCGAAGCCGCAATTATGCTTGGAGCCAACCTACGAAGCGGCACATCAACCTGTCAACAAGAATTTCCCGTGCAGCGCGACCAGGGGGCGACGGTCCAGGCAGTTAACTCCCGAACGTCCCCTGCCCCTCCTGAGCCGGCGCCGCGATACGTCGGGCGCTGGCAGACATCGCCCCTGCGGGCGAACATTAAGGGTGGCGAAGTCAGCAGGCCTCCCGGGTATTCCAGAGACGCGAGGTGCGGGATCTCAGGTATCAGCCAAGCGGAACATGGCGCGCAGCAGCACGTCGCCGCCGGCTGCCAGGTCCTCCGGCGTGGCGCTCTCTTGTTCGTTGTGGCTGAGACCGCCGGCACAGGGCACGAAAATCATGCCGGTGGGCGCCACCCGGGCCACGTACACGGCATCGTGGCCGGCACCGCTGTAGATATCGCGGTGGCGGTAGCCGCCCGTCTGCGCCCCCGCGCGCACGGCGTCGATACAGGGGTCGGCGAAGGCCACCGGGGGTGAGTCCCAGATGCGCCGCATGACGAACCCGGTACCGGAATCGGCGGCGATCGCCTCGCACTGCTCGCGGAGATTGGCCTCCATCACGTCGAGCGCGGTCACCTGGGGATGGCGCAGGTCCACGCTGAAGAACACCTCGCCGGGGATCACGTTCGTGGAGTTGGATCTGTTGCGGATCACCCCCACCGTGGCCCGTCCGTCCGGCGTCTGGCTCAGACCCGCCTGGTTCACCGCCACGATGGCACGGGCCGCGGCCAGCAGGGCGTCCCGCCGGCCCTCCATCGGCGTGGGTCCCGCGTGGGCGTCCTGGCCCGTGACAGTAATCTCGAACCAGCGCATGCCCTGCACGCCCAGTACCACGCCAATGGTCTGGCCCTCCTGCTCCAGGATCGGGCCTTGTTCGATGTGCGCCTCCAGGTAAGCCACGGGACGCTCGTTCGTATCCATGGTCACCCCGGCGTAGCCGATCGCCGCCAGTGCCTGGCCGAGGCGGACGCCGTCGGCGTCCGTACGCGAGTGCCCATAGTCGAGGTCGAAGGCGCCCGCCCAGACACCGGAGCCGACCATCGCCGGGGCGAAACGCGAGCCTTCCTCGTTGGTCCAGGAAACGATCTCCAGCGGTCGGCGGGTCTCGATCCCATGGTCGTTCAGCGTGCGCACCGCCTCCAGTGCCGCCATCACACCGTAGGCGCCGTCAAACTTCCCGCCGGTCGGCTGGCTGTCCAGGTGGCTGCCCGAGAGCACCGGGGCCAGCGTATCCTCCCGTCCGGCACGACGCGCGAAGATATTGCCCATCGCATCCACCCGCACCCGGCAGCCCGCCTCCTCGCACCAGCGCACGAACAGGTCCCGGCCCCGCCGGTCCTCTTCGGTCAGCGCCAGGCGGCACACTCCGCCGCGCTCGGTGGCGCCGATGCGGGCCAACTCCATGAGGCTGTTCCACAGCCTCTCCCCGTTGATGCCAGGCTCTGTCATGCCGATCTCCGGTAATCCGCGGGCGCGTTCGGGCGAACCGTTGCGAGCATGCGCGCTTGCGCGCTGCTCCCGCAAGGTCGCCCGCTCTTCGCGGCTGGTGGTGGACGAGACCGGCTAACCGCCGAGCCGCCATAACCAGGCGCGGCGTCCGGGCCGGGACCGCCGCCCTGGCCGGCCGCCTGGCGCACCACTCTCATCCGGCCAATCCCCGGGCAACCGCCGCATGCGTCACCATGGTAACGGGGACCGAGCTCCCGCAGCCCCGGCTCGATCGCCGGCGGCCGATCATCCCTGCCCCAGGTCGGCGCGGAAAG
>DATFML010000371.1:0-5826 GCA_035266965.1 Gammaproteobacteria bacterium | reverse complement strand
CCTGTCGGCCTATCGATGCGTCCCACGGGTCGTGGTGCTGCCCGAAACCATCGAACAGGTGCAGGCGGTGCTGCGCCTGTGTGCCGCCCATGGGATACCGGTGGTGGCCCGCGGCGCCGGCACCAGCCTGTCCGGCGGCTCCCTGCCCCATGCCCAGGGCGTGGTGCTCAGCCTGGCCCGCTTCAACCGCATTCTGGACGTCGACCCCCGTGGGCGCACCGCGCGGGTCCAACCGGGCGTGCGCAACCTCGCCATTTCAGAGGCGGCCGCACCTCACGGCCTCTACTACGCGCCTGACCCTTCCTCCCAGATCGCCTGCTCCATCGGCGGCAATGTGGGAGAAAACGCCGGCGGCGTGCACTGCCTCAAATACGGCCTCACCGTCCACAATATCCTCAAGCTGGAAGTGATCACCATCGACGGCGAACGGCTGACCATCGGCAGCGATGCGTTGGACTCGCCCGGCTATGACCTGCTGGCCCTGATGACCGGCTCGGAGGGACTGCTGGCGGTCATCGTGGAAATCACCGTCCGGCTGCTGCCCAAGCCCGAGCGCGCCCAGGTGGTGCTGGCCGCTTTCGGGGAAGTGGAGCGCGCCGGGGAGGCGGTGGCGGCGATCATCGGCCAGGGCATCATTCCGGGCGGGCTGGAACTGATGGACAACCCGGCCATCCGGGCGGCGGAGGACTTCGTACACGCCGACTACCCCACCGATGCCGCCGCCATCCTGCTGTGCGAACTGGACGGTACCAATGCCGAAGTCTCCGAACAGATCCTGCAGGTGCACGAGATCCTCACGGAGCTGGGCGCCACCGAGGTACGCACCGCCGAAGACGAACCCCAGCGCCAGCGTTTCTGGGCCGGGCGCAAGGCGGCATTCCCCGCGGTCGGAAGGCTGGCGCCCGACTACTACTGCATGGACGGCACCATACCCCGCAAGCACCTGGGGCCGGTGCTGCGCCGCATCGCCGAGCTTTCGGAACACTACGGCCTGGCGGTGGCCAATGTGTTTCATGCCGGGGACGGCAACCTCCATCCGCTGATTCTCTATGACGCCAACCAGCCCGGCCAGCTGGAACAGGCCGAAGCGTTCGGCGCGGCCATTCTCGAGCTGTGCGTGGAGGTGGGTGGAACCATCACCGGCGAGCACGGCGTGGGCGTGGAGAAGATCGATCAGATGTGCGTGCAGTTCGCCTCCGCCGAGCTCGCCCAGTTCCACGCCGTCAAACGGGCATTCGATCCCCACGGACTGCTGAATCCGGGCAAGGGCGTGCCGACCCTGCACCGGTGCGCTGAATTCGGCGCCATGCACGTACACGCCGGCAAGCTTCCTCATCCCGAACTGGAGCGTTTCTAGGATGGCTGGATCCAACGGCGCGAGCCTGCCTTTCGGCCCGCGAACCCGATCATGAAGGCTACCGACCGCAGCGGGGAAATCGCGGCCCGTGTCCGGACCGCCGCCGAACAGGCTACGCCGCTGCGCATCGTCGGCGGCGCCAGCAAGGATTTCTACGGCCGCACGTCCCAGGGCGAACCGCTCAGCGTGCTGGGCCATGACGGTGTGATCGACTACGAGCCCTCCGAGCTGGTGATGACGGCGCGGGCCGGCACGCCCCTGCAGACCGTGCAGGACATCCTCGCCGACCGCGGCCAGATGCTCGCCTTCGAGCCGCCCCACTTCGGCGCCGGTGCCACCCTGGGCGGCGCCGTGGCCTGCGGCCTGTCCGGTCCGCGACGTCCCTACGCCGGTGCGGTGCGCGATTTCGTGCTGGGCGTGAAGATCGTCAACGGCGGCGGTGAAACCCTGACCTTCGGCGGCCGGGTGATGAAGAACGTGGCCGGCTACGATCTGTCCCGGTTGATGGCCGGCGCCCTGGGTACGCTGGGGGTGCTGCTGGATGTATCCCTGAAGGTCCTGCCGACACCAGCGGCGGAAATGACCGTCTGGCGCGAGGCCACCGTGGAGCAGGCATTGGACTGGTTCAACGCCTGGGCCGGCCAACCGCTGCCGTTGTCCGCCGCGGCTTTCGACGGCGCCCGCCTGTATGTGCGATTGTCGGGCACAGAGCAGGGAATACGGCAGGGACACAGACGGATCGGCGGTGATACGCTATCCGACGCCGACGCCTTCTGGGCTTCCATTCGCGAGCAGCACCATGGGTTCTTCGACGACACCCGTCCACTGTGGCGTCTGTCGGTACCGCCGACGGCACCGCCCCTGGACATCGACGGGCGCTGGTTCATCGACTGGGGCGGCGCCCTGCGATGGCTGCTGACCGATGCCCCTGTCGCGGAGGTGCGTTCAGCGACGGCCCGGGCAGGCGGTCATGCCACCTTGTTCCGAAGGGGTGATCCTGCGGGCGCCGTATTCCACGAGCTGCCGCCGGCGCTGGCGGCGCTGCAGCAGCGGATCAAGGCCGCCATGGATCCGGCCGGCATCCTCAATCCCGGCCGCCTGTACCCGGACTGGTAGTCGCCGGCACCTGCAACGACGGGCATCGAATCGTGCAGACACGCATTCCCCAGACACTTCTGGACACTGACTACGGCCGGGAAGCCGAACGCATCCTGCGCACCTGCGTGCATTGCGGCTTCTGCAATGCCACCTGCCCCACCTACCTGCTGCTCGGCGATGAGCTGGACGGCCCGCGCGGGCGCATCTACCAGATCAAGGGCGTTCTGGAAGGCGAACGCGCCTCGGCGCGAACCCGGCTGCATCTCGACCGCTGCCTGACATGCCGGGCGTGCGAAACCACCTGCCCCTCCGGCGTGCAATACGGACACCTGGTGGATATCGGGCGGGAACTGGTGGAACGCCAGGCACCGCGCAGCCGCCGCGAGCGCGCACTGCGCGCCGCCCTCAGAGCCCTGTTGACTCACCGCCGCGCCTTCACCGCGCTGCTGCGCAGTGGACAATGGGTGCGCCCCCTGCTGCCGGCATCCCTGCGGGCCAAAGTGCCTGTACCCCGCCCTCTCGCCCGGAAAGCCGGTCACCGCCGCCACCAACGCACGATGATTCTCCTGGACGGCTGCGTGCAACCGGCGCTGGCCCCGCAGATCAACGCCGCCACCGTACGGGTCCTGGACACTCTGGGGATCACTGCGGTCAGCGCGCCGCGAGCCGGCTGCTGTGGCGCGGTCAGTCACCATCTGTCCGCGCCCGCGCAGGCGTTGGACTTCGCACGGCGCAACATCGACGCCTGGTGGCCGCTGGTGGAAGACGGCGCCGAAGCCCTGGTGATGACCGCCAGCGGCTGCGGGGCCATGGTCCGCGATTACGGCCATCTGCTGCGCAATGATCCGGACTATGCTTCCAAGGCCGCGCGTATTTCGGCCCTGACCCGGGACATCGCGGAAGTCGTCGCGGACGGGGATCCGTCGGCGCTGGCGCCCGCGGACAACGTCCCCCGGCGTATCGCCTTCCAGTCTCCGTGCACACTCCAGCACGGCCAGCAACTGGGCGGTGTCGTGGAAAGCCTGCTTTCGCGACTGGGATTCGAATTGACCCCGGTGGCGGACCCCCATCTGTGCTGCGGCTCGGCGGGCACCTATTCCATCCTCCAGCGGGAGCTGTCGGAACGGCTGCGGGCCAACAAGCTCGCCGCTCTGCAGGCGGGCAGCCCGGCGCTGATCGCCACCGCGAACATCGGCTGCCTCCATCATCTGCAAAGTGCCACCGATCTGCCCGTACGGCACTGGATAGAGCTGCTGGCCTGAATTCCCGGCGTGCGGCCTGCATGGAGCGGACGGGGCGGCCGGATGGCCACGATACCTGTCACAGCCGGCGGTTCTGAGCTACACCCCAGAGGGGCGCGTCGCAAACCGCGCCGTTGCGCCCGGCAAAGCACAGCCGTTCCGCGGCCGGCCGGGGCGTCGTGGGGGGCGACCGGCGCCGCACCGCCCGCGTCATGGTGTGGTCGGCGCTGCAAAGACGTGCACAGATGCAGGGAAACAATGGAGCAGGGACCATGGCTGATACCGACGTACCTCTGCTGATCGAACCCGATGACCTGGAAGACCGCCTGGGCAGCGCGGACATGGTGGTGGTCGACGTCAGCAAACCGGATACCTACGCGAAGCTGCACGTGCCGGACGCGGTGCATCTGGAGTTCAGCCACGTCATCGACCGCGCTCAGCCCACCAAAGGTCTGCTGCCCAGCGACCCGGAGCTGACCGACGTGCTGTCAGGGCTCGGCATTCGGCCTGAGAGTCACGTGGTGGCCTACGACGACGAGGGCGGCGGCCGGGCCTCGCGCCTGCTGTGGACCCTGGATGTGGTCGGCCACCGGCGCTTTTCCCTGCTGAACGGCGGGCTGCATGCCTGGGCCAACGAAGGCTATCCGGTGGATCGCGCACCGGTCGCCGCCAGCCCGAGCCACTATCGGGTGACGTCCCGGGAAGGCCCGGTCGCCGACTACGAATACGTGCTCGCCCATCTTGGTGACCCGCTGGTGCGCCTGCTGGACGCGCGCAGCCCCGGGGAATTCGAGGGACGCGACGTGCGGGCGGCCCGGGGCGGTCATATTCCCGGAGCGGTCAATTTCGAGTGGACCCTGGCCATGGATCGCGACCGCAATCTGCGGCTCAAACCGGCCGCCGAAATCGAGCAGATGCTGGCCACCCGCGGAATCACCCGGGAGCATGAAGTGATCACCTACTGTCAGACCCATCACCGCTCGGCCCATACGTACATCGTGCTCAAGACGCTGGGCTTTGCGCGGCTGAAAGGATATCCGGGATCGTGGTCGGACTGGGGCAACCGGCCCGATGCCCCCGTGGAGTGAAAAAAATGGCCGTCAGGAACTGACGGCCAGGGGCACCTGCGGCTCGCGCCGCGAAGGAGAAACCATCAGCCGGCGGTCTGGACCGGCCGGCTCAACAGGGCATAGTTCGGACAGAAATCGAATCCACCCAAGGCACTGCCGGACTGCAGACAATGCCGACACCGGTCCTGCTCGCCGCACGCCTCACAGGCGCGCAGCCCGCCTTCGATGGCATGCAGGTAACGGCTGTGCAGGAAGTGGCGGACGTCGGTCCCGACCAGTGCCAACAGACCTTTGAGCGGCAATCGGTCCAGGCGTCGGGCCATGGCGACCCTCACCAACTGTCCACGCAGCAGATTGGCTTTGATGGCGCGTGCCAGTGCGACCGCGGTCAGGGCCAGGCCGCCGGCCATAACGGCCATCACCACCAAGCTGATCGGATCCATGGGCAAGCCTTCCTGCGAAACCTGCATGCAGTGTGGCCGCCGGCACCGGCAGGCGCATTGACCCACGTCAAGTGAAGGCGCCGCCGCCGGATCCGGGACGGGGACCGCCGCGCCCGGCGGCTGAAGATCCCGCGGCGTCAGGCGCCCCGGAAGAAATGCTCCCGGTAATACTGCAACTCCCGGATGGAATCGCGTACATCCTCCAGAGCCAGGTGGGCCGCATTCTTATGGAAGCCGTTGGCCATGGCGGGCGCCCAGCGTTTGGCCAGTTCCTTGACCGAGCTCACATCCAGATTGCGGTAGTGAAAATACTGCTCCAGGTCGGGCATGCAGCGCGCCAGAAAACGGCGGTCCTGGCAGATGCTGTTGCCACACATGGGCGAGGTGTTGGCCGGCACATGCTTCTCCAGAAACTCCAGGGTGATGCGCTCGGCATCCTGCTCGTTCAGCGGGCTCGCCTTGACGCGTTCCACCAGTCCGGACTGGGTGTGTTGATTGGTGTTCCAGTCGTCCATGGCGGAGAGCCGTGCATCGGGCTGATGGATCGCCAGTACCGGCCCTTCGGCAACCACATTGAGTTCGCTGTCCGTGACGATGGTTGCAATCTCGATAATCGC